>NZ_BAOX01000078.1:0-17858 GCF_000813105.1 Rhodococcus sp. BS-15
TAGAGCGGCCGGTGCGGCTCCGGAACCGGTGGGTGCCGAACCGATCTCGGCGGGAGCCGGGTTTGCGGACGAGCCGTCCGGCCCCGGCCACGGCACTGATACTCCGGGTTTTATCGTCCAACCGCCGTCGTCGAGTTCGTCGAACGATGGCTCGTGGACACTGCCCAGAACGTCCACCACCAATGCCAGACAGCTTCGGACAGCGGTGTCCGTGGCTCCACATGCTCCGAGGACCGCCTCGCACGTACCTTGCACCCGCGGAACGAACTCGGTGTCGATCCAGCGCCTGCAGCGTTCGGCCACCTCGGCAGCGAACTCGTCGGAGACATCGCCGCCGCGCGCCTGTCCTTCAGGTCCTCGAAGGCAGACGCCAATCGTGGGAACACCGATTCTCGATCGACCGGGAGGCACTCGACCCCCGACGCAACCAGAATCGCATCGATCTGGTCGACATCCTTGCCGTCCACCAGGTCGATGTCGATGCCGCCGACGAGCTCGGCCTTGTCGGTCACCGCGTCACGGAGCACGTCGACGGCCGCACACATCGTCTGATGAGAATCTTCGATCGACGCGAGGAACTGCGAAGCCTTTTCCTGTTCGGCCGACAGATAGGTCTGCACCGCCTCCCCCGCATCACCGTGCCAGCGCAACTGCAGGACCCGGCGAAGTTGAATCTGCTCCTCGAGCTGATCGGCGAGTACTGCGGACACCGCCCCGACGGCGTCGGCGTCGTCTCCGAGCGCACCCAGGTTGAGTCCGCGCTGCTCGTCGTACCTGGCGCACACGTCCTGATACTGCGGGACGTCGACGCCTGGAACACGGCCGGCCAGCGGCAGGAAGCGCTCGAAGTACAGCAGTCCTTCTGCATTCGCATCGAGAATCTCGTCGATCGACGCCCCGTCGCCGGACGAGGCCGGAGGGGGTGTCACCGGTGTGACTCGATCGCGTACGAGGTGGCGTCGTCCTGTTGCTCGTACTCGTTCATCGCGGTGGTGAGGGCATCGGAAATGTCGTCGACCGAGGACCTCCATGCCCGGACGGCACGCCCGAGCCGAGGTGCGCCTGCGAATAGGCAGCGCCGAGGTCACCGTAGTTCCGTCCGGCCCCGGCTGTACCGAAGCCTGCGTCGGCAACGAAATCGGCGGCGTCGCCGAGCGCCTCCGCAGACACCGCCAATGCATCTGCCACGCCGCGAACTCGGTCCGCGTCCACCCGAACTCCGTCGCTCATACGTTCCCGTTCCCCCCTCGAAGTGCCCCTATCTCACTATGACGTGCGCCGACTCACATCGGTTCCCCAGGGAGCGGTAACGTCCCGATGTGAAATGTCCGTAACAGGTACCTGAAGTGGCTGCACCAGCTGCTCACCGAACTAGGAGTCCCATGCACATCGGAACGATGCTGAACTACAGCGGTGGTTTCAACGAGACCGTTGCCGAGGTCGCCGAGCTCGAGAAGGCAGGTCTCGACATCATTTTCGTGCCCGAGGCCTACTCGTTCGACGCCGTCAGCCAACTCGGATTCCTCGCGGCCAAGACGAGCACGATCAAGATCGCGTCCGGCATCTTCCAGATCTACACCAGGACACCGTCATTGACCGCCATGACCGCCGCCGGTCTCGACTACGTCTCCGATGGCCGGTTCGTACTCGGACTGGGTGCATCGGGACCTCAGGTCGTCGAGGGCTTCCACGGCGTCAAGTACGACGCACCGATCGCCAGGACCCGCGAGGTCATCGAGATCTGCCGCCAGGTCTGGCGCCGCGAGAAGGTGCAGCACCAGGGCAAGTACTACCAGATCCCGCTGCCCGCCGACAAGGGAACCGGCCTGGGCAAGCCACTGAAGCTGATCAATCATCCTGTGCGCGATCGCATTCCGGTCGTCATTGCCGCACTCGGACCCAAGAACGTCGAACTCACCGCCGAGATCGCCGAAGGCTGGCAGCCCATCTTCTACTTCCCGGAGAAGGCCGCCGATGTGTGGGGCGATTCGCTCGCCGCAGGCAAGGCCAAGCGTGACCCGTCACTCGGCGATCTCCAGGTCTTCGCCAGTCCCACCCTCGCCATCGGCGAGGATGCGGAGAAGTACCTCCCCTGGGTCAAGCCACACCTGGCGCTGTACATCGGCGGCATGGGAGCCAAGGGCAAGAACTTCTACAACTCCCTGGCTCAGCGATACGGGTACGAGGCCGAGGCCGAAAAGATCCAGGACCTGTACCTGGCCGGCAAGAAGGAGGAGGCCGCTGCGGCAGTTCCCGACGAGCTCGCTCGCGCGGTCAACCTCATCGGACCGGAAAGCTTCGTCAAGGAGCGAGTGGCAGCCTTCGCCGAAGCAGGTGTCACCACCCTCAATGTCGCGCCGCTCGCCGAGAACACCGCAGGACGCGTCGCGCAGCTGACCGCACTACGCGAACTGACCGCCTGAGACGTCAGACCGACGCGACCCGGCCCGCCAACTCTTCGGCGAGCCGGGTCGCGACGTCGAGTTCGGACGCTTCGACCATCACCCGCACCAACTGTTCGGTACCACTGGGGCGCAACAGAACTCGACCCGATTCCCCGAGTTCGCGCTCGGCCGACGCCACGGCGTCCGATACCGACGGTGCAGACGCCACCGCTGCTTTGTCGGACACGCGCACGTTGATCAGCACCTGCGGCAGCGTCCGCATGGCCGACGCCAGATCCGCGAGCGAACGCCCGGTCTGAGCCATCCGCTCCATCAGTCGCAGGGCAGTGGCGATCCCGTCTCCGGTCGTTCCGACCGCGGGCAGCACGACGTGTCCACTCTGCTCGCCGCCGAGCGCGAAGCCGCCGCGGCGCAGCTCCTCGAGCACGTACCGATCTCCGACTGCTGTGGTACGCAACGTGATTCCGGCCTCGCGCATCGCAATGTGCAGACCGAGGTTGCTCATCACCGTCGCGACCAACGTGTCGTCGGTCAAGTGCCCCGCGTCGTGCATCGCGATGGCCAGTACCGTCATGATCGCGTCGCCGTCCACCACGGAACCCGACGCATCGACGGCAAGGCATCGGTCCGCGTCTCCGTCGTGCGCGATACCGAGGTCGGCACCATGCTCCACGACGGCCTTCTGCAAGCCCTCGAGGTGCGTCGATCCGCACCCGTCGTTGATGTTGAGACCGTCGGGTTCTGCGTTGATCGCCACGACCGTCGCACCGGCCCGCCGGTAGATCTCGGGCCCGACGACCGAGGCGGCACCGTGCGAGCAATCCACCACGACGGTCACGCCGTCGAGTCGATGCGACACCGATCCGGCGAGATGCTCTGTGTAGCGCGCCGCGGCGTCGTGCGCGAGCTCGATACGGCCGATCGCGGCACCGGTGGCGTCGAAGGGCTGTGCGTCGTTCCGGGAGCGCCCCTCGGGATCGAGGGCAGCTTCTATCCGGTCTTCGACGTCGTCGTCCAGCTTGTGCCCGCCCGCGGCGAAGATCTTGATTCCATTGTCGGGCATCGCATTGTGGGATGCAGAGATCATCACACCGAGCGCCGCGTCATATTCGGCGGTGAGGTAGGCGACTGCGGGTGTGGGCAGTACTCCGACGTCGATCACGTCGACCCCCGATGCGGTGAGTCCGGCGGAAACGGCTGCGCTCAGCATCGCCCCGCTCACTCGCGGATCACGACCGACCACTGCCACAGCCCTGACGCCGTCGACGTTCGGTGCCAACACGGCGGCTGCGGCGCGCGCGATCCTCAACGCCAGCTCAGCGGTCAGAACCCCGCCCGCCAGTCCCCGAACTCCGTCGGTGCCGAACAATCGCGCCATGAACCAAGAACCCCTTCGAGGGAGAGAATGTGGTGGGGGGAAATGCCTCGAGGGCAGGCGTCCGATACTGCTGGATGCCTGCCCTCGAGGATGAAACGGGTAAGACGCGTCAGCGCTTGGAGTACTGCGACGCCTTACGGGCCTTCTTCAGGCCGTACTTCTTGCGCTCGACTGCACGCGCGTCACGCGTGAGGTAGCCCGCGGCCTTGAGCGGCGGGCGATCGTCGGGTGCGAGTTCGATCAGTGCGCGCGAGATGGCCAGACGCAGTGCGCCTGCCTGTCCCGACGGTCCGCCACCGTGCAGCAGCGCGACGATGTCGAAGGACTCTGCGCGGTCCACCAGAACGAGCGGAGCCTTGATCAGCTGCTGGTGCACCTTGTTGGGGAAGTAATCCTCCAGGGTGCGGCCGTTGAGCTTGAATCCGCCGGTGCCCGAGGACAACCGAACGCGAGCGACGGCTTCCTTACGGCGACCGACGGTCTGGATCGGGCGATCGAACACGATCGGGGCCGGAGCGGCCGCAGCTTCGATGTCCGAGACCACCTCGGGATCTTCGACTGCCACGAACTCGTCGGCGGCGATCTCTTCGATGTTCTCCTGCGACGTCACGTCATTTCCCTCCGGCGCCGTCACTGGGACACCTGCTTGATCTCGAACGGAACGGGCTGCTGAGCGGCATGCGGGTGGTTCGGTCCCGCGTAGACCTTCAGCTTGCTCGCGATGGCACTACCGAGCTTGTTCTTGGGGATCATGCCGACGACGGCCTTCTCCACGAGACGATCGGGGTTGCTCTCGAGGACCTGACGGGTCGAGCGCGACTTCAGACCGCCCGGATGGCCGGAGTGGTGGTGGTGGAACTTGCCGTCGAGCTTGTTGCCGCTGATGGCAACCTTCTCGGCGTTGATGATGACGACGAAGTCGCCACCGTCGACGTTGGGTGCGTAGGTGGGCTTGTGCTTACCGCGGAGCAGAGTCGCGGCCTGGACGGCGAGGCGTCCGAGCACGACGTCCGTGGCGTCGATCACATGCCACGTCCGGGTGGTGTCCCCGGCCTTCGGGGCGTAAGTAGACACAGAAAATTCCTGTCTTCATGATGTCGCTGCTGGCCAAGACGAGTGGATGCCCTCGGCGGCCAGTTGAGACCCGAGGACAAGAGCTCGATGCGCACATCAGTACGCGGCGAGCCCATACACGCCAACGGGGAACGATACCGGGAGCGGACGCCCAGGTCAAAACGCCTCCGCTCGCCGACGTCGTCAGCGCAGGCGCACACACTGCATGCATCGACGGGCAGCGGGCAGCGCCTCGAGTCTGATCGCCGGGATCTCGCTTCCGCACCGCTCACAGGAACCGTACGTCCCGGCCGTGAGCCGCGAGACCGCCGCGTCGATCTCACGAATCTCGGATTCGGTGTCGGTGATGAGCGCCGCGATCTTCGCTCGCTCGAACGCGATCGTCGACCCCTCGGGATCGTGCTCGTCGTCGTCCGTGGTGAACCGCGATCCTTCGATCACCGACGTCAGTTCGGCCCGAAGAGACGCCAGTCGATGCTCGGCACGAGACCGCTCGGCCCCCAGTACTGCTCCGAAGTCCGTCACCGCACCAGTAGACACCCCGGCCGGCGTCGTGACCAGGACACCAGGCTCTCGAGAACCGAGCTCACCAGAAGACGAAAGGCCCCGACCGATGTCTCGGTCGGGGCATCCACTCTTCGGGACGACAGGTCAGCGAGCCATCCGCGCCTTGTTCGCCATCTCGACGCCGTGCATCGTCTCGCCACCGGTTCGGGCGGCCGCGACGAGGCTCGACAGAATGAGGTTGAGCTCGTCGGATGCAGAGGTCCACTGACGCTGCAGCTCGTAGTAGGACGTCATCGCGTCACCCTCCCAGGACTGGTAGAGCCGCTTCGCGGTGCTGTCCACGTCCCCGAGCAGGTCCTTGGTCACGTTCGCCTGCTTGTTCATCGCCTCGGTCAGCGCCGCGATCTGCGCGAAGTCGTATTTCATGTCGGATCGGTCTCCTTGGTCGAGCGTGGTCGTGTGGATTGTCGTGCGGTCACCGGGAGCGACGTTCACTTGAACGAGGACAGTCCCGAGTTCAGGGATCCGGCCACCTGGTTCACGGCCGACACGTTGTCGTCGTCGGCGTCCGAGTAACCGTGGCCGTTGGTCTTGATGTCCGCGGAGATCTGCTCGAGCGCACTCCGCATCTTCTGCGCACTGGTGTCCCACTGGGCCATGACGTCCTGGAAGGACTTGCCTGCCTTGCCGACCCACGCCTCGGCGGTCTGCTCGACGATCGAGCGAACGGCCGAATTGGACGCGTTGATCGACACGCTCAGACCTTCGATCGTGGCTCCTGCAGCGACGAGCTCCTGCGGTGTGACCGTGACGCCGTTCGACGAACCCGTAGCTTCCGGTCCCCCTGGATATCCCACTTCGACTCCTTGTCTTCGATACTCGATTCACATGCACCCGCGGTACACGTGCTGCTCGACCGAGAGGCCACTGTCGGCCCGCTCACTCCCCTACATCTCCTTTGACGCAACGACACCTCGATTCGGTTCCGGCCGTACGCGAAAAACTGTGGGCGGCTCTCACGACGCCGGGACGATCTCCAACGTCTGCGTTGCCTGCCCGCATTCGGCGTCGATCACCGTCGCGTCCTCTCCCTCGAACTGGCAACCGATACTGACCTGTAGGTCCGACTCGACGAACACGCGCCAGAGCACCGTCGAGTCGTCGATCGGTCTCTCGGTGTAGGCGATCCCGACGCGGCCGCCGAAATCGCGGGTGGGTTCGAGAGATCCGATGGTGGAATCCGGCCCGCGTGCATCGATGGCCGACCGAAGCTCGTCGGCAACCTGCTCCTGTGTCGAACCCGGCAACAGGTCGGCCACGGTGACGACGATCCGACGCTCGGGCGGGGTCGGCGGAATCAGCACCATGCGGTCCGGGTCGTCCACCTTCGTCCAGGTACCCGGCAACCGCATCGAGACCCGCCCGGACACGAACGTCATCGTCTCGACCGGCGTCGGCACATCGGGCGTCGTTGTAAGTGGCGGTTCGACGAGGGACGGCGTAGCACCCGGGGATTCGACAGACGACAAGGGTTGCGCCGCAGCAATATCGGAACTGCTCGGAGCTGTCCGGTGAAATACACAGCTGCGCAGACTATTGCGATGACCGCTGCCGCGGCGCCCACTGCCGCGAGCAGTGGTGGACGCCGCTTCTTCCGGGACCGCGGCGGTGCGGTGACCTCGTCGAGCCATGCCGCCGATCGCGTCGTCGCCGCACGGACCGACGGTGCCGGGACGATATCCGCCCCTGCTCGCCGGTACAGCGACCTGGCGACATCGAGTCCGGTCAGCCATTGCGTGGGGTGATCGACGACGAGATCCGCTCCGGCGCGGGGTGCCCCCACCACGTACACCTCGTCGGGGCAGTGCGTGACCGACGACCGAACGTACTCCCCGACCGCTCGTCGCCAACCGTCGTCGTCGCCCGTACCGAACGGCAGGATCGCGCCGGTGTCTCCGCCGTGCGCCCCCGATTCGTCGAGGACGACGACGGACGTATCGAGAGCCCCGACTTCGACGACCACTGCGGCGGACGGCGCGCGTTCACCCGACCACGACAGGGCGGCCTCGGCCGTCTCCACGAGCACCACCTCGTTCGCCGAGGTCGCAAACATCGCGCGAACGATGCCCGAGCGCTGCTCACCCCAGGTCGACGGATACGCGATCTCGAGCACGTCGAGTCGGTCGTGCACCCCCGCACCCTGCAGGGCCGACCACACGATTCCGTGGAGTACCGCCTCCCGGTCCCACACCGTGCTCCCCACCGGTATCGACGCATCGTCGATGCAGAGCAGAGGCGGAATCTCGTCCCCCGCCGTGCTCAGGCCGAACACCAGACGGCCACCCTCCACCGTGGCGAACGCCGATCCGACGCTTTCTCTCGGGCCCTCGAAGGCTCCGCCCGTGGCGACGACGGAGATCTCCGTGTAGCCCAGATGCACTGCGGCATAACGCCACGAGGGGTTCGTCAACTCGAATGTCCGAGCTGAACGAGTGCCTGGCCCGAGCGGTCGACGAATACCCCACGTCCGGGCGGCATGGCACTGGGACGGACCGTCCCGAGCAGGTTCCCCTCGTCGCGGCTTCCGCTCATGACCAGCCCCGGCGTCACCAGATCGCGCAACCGTCCGATCACCGGGTCGAACAGCGCCCGGCCTGCTCCGCCGGAACGACGCGCCACGATGACGTGCAGCCCGATGTCTCGCGCGTGGGGAAGGTGTTCCACCAACGGGGCCAACGGATTTCCCGACGATGTGGCGACCAGGTCGTAATCGTCGACGACGACGAACACCTCGGGGCCGCTCCACCACGACCGCTCGCGAAGCTGCTGCTGGGTCACGTCTGCACCCGGCATGCGATCGGCCATCCGGCCGGCGAGGTCGACGAGCATGGCCGTCAGCGTCGCCTGCGAGGCCGCATACCCGGCCAGATGTTCGGAATCGACGGTGCCGAGCAGAGTTCGGCGATAGTCCGCGACGATGAGTTTGACGGTGTCGGACGAGTTCGCCTCGACGAGCGATCGACAGATTCCGCGCAACAGCGAGGTCTTGCCGCACTCGCTGTCGCCGAACACGACGAAATGTGGATTCTCCGCGAAATCGACCACCACCGGCGCCAACTCGGCCTCGTCGATGCCGATGGGAACTCCGAGCTCAGGGATGCCGCCACGGGTTCGTGGCCACGCATCACCGAGCTGATCGAGAACCGCGGATCGTTCGAGCAGCTCCGGCAGCATACGCACCGGCGGTGCCGGGCTTCCCGTAGATGCATCCGCGATCGCGGCGACCGACTCACCGACTGCGCGAGAGAGGTCGTCGACGGAGCAGACGTCGTCCACCCGTGGAAGTGCGATCAGCAGATGCAGTCCGTCCCTGGTCATGCCCCGGCCCGGCCGCCCCTCGGGAACGCTCGCCGCCTTGGCTCGGCCCATGTCCGAATCCGACGGATCTCCCAGCCGCAGTTCCAATCTGGTGCCGATCAGGTCCTTGGTCGCAGGCCGAACTTCCGCCCACCGAGACGCGGTGAGGATCAGATGCAGACCGAAGGCGAGGCCCTGCGTCGTCAAGGTGGCGATCTGCTGTTCGAGGCTCTCGAAATCGGACCTGATGGACGGCCAACCGTCGATGACGAGAAAGACGTCGCCGAACCGATCCTCGGGGTCGACGGGTTGCGTTGCACGTCGACGTCGGAATTCCGCCATGGAGTCGATCCCGCGATCACGGAATGTCTTCTCTCGCTGCCGAACGATGCCGGCGACCTCGGCCACGGTCCGCCGAACCCGATCGACATCGAGCCGGTTGGCCACCGATCCGACGTGCGGCAGATCGGCCAGCCCGGCCAGCGTTCCGCCGCCGAAATCCAAGCAGTAGAACTGGACCTGCGCGGGCGAGTGCGTCATCGCGAGAGCCAGGATCAGCGACCGAAGCGCCGTCGACTTACCCGATTGCGGGGCGCCGACGATGGCGACGTGGCCCGCAGCACCGGACAGATCGACGGTCAGCAGATCGCGGCGCTGATCGAAAGGCCGGTCGATGATGCCGATCGGGGCCCGCAGGGCGGCGAGCGGACCGATGCGTTCGGTCAGAACCGATGCGGGCAGCAACCGGTTCAACGTGGGTGCGGTGTCCAACGGTGGCAGCCACACCTCGTGGGCCGGCATTCCGCGACCCCGGATTCGTCCGACGACCACGTCGAGCACCGTCGCACCGGTGCTCTCGGAGTCGACCGGATCGGGTTCTGTTTCGGGGACAGTGGCAGCCTCGATGCGGCCGAGGTCGATGGAGTCGAGCGGTACCGCGTAGGCGGTGAAGGGTTTCGGCCTGATATCGCCTCCGAGCGTGGGCCGCGCGCCAGGACCGGAACGCGGCGGCGAGTAGGGACCGGAGACGTACGCCGCAGCGAACCTGACGATCTCGGCCGAATCGCACTTGAGGTAGCCCGCACCCGGTTGCGCAGGCAGGTGATAGGCGTCGGGAACTCCGAGCACCGATCGAGACTCGTTCGCGGAGAACGTCTTCAGGCCGATTCGGTACGACAGGTGACTGTCGAGACCGCGCAATTTTCCCTCTTCGAGGCGCTGACTGGCGAGCAGCAGGTGCATGTGCAGAGAACGTCCGAGTCGGCCGATCGCGACGAACAGCTCGGCGAATTCCGGTTGCTGACTGAGCAATTCCGAGAACTCGTCGACCACCACGAACAGGGCGGGCATCGGTGCCAGATCCGCTCCCGCGGCTCGCGCCCTCTCGTAGTCGGAAACGTTCGCGAAGTTGCCGGCCGAGCGCAGCGACTCCTGCCGCCGGTTCATTTCGCCGGCCAACGCATCGCGCATTCGATCCACCAACGCCAAGTCCTCGGACAGGTTGGTGATGACCGCGGCCACGTGCGGTGCCGACTCCAGGCCCGCGAACGTCGCTCCGCCCTTGAAGTCGACGAGCACCAGGTTCAGCTGTTCCGGCGAGTGAGTCGACACCAAGCCCAGCACGAGCGTGCGAAGAAACTCCGATTTTCCGGAACCCGTTGCCCCGATACACAATCCGTGAGGTCCCATACCGTTCTCGGCGGATTCCTTCAGATCGATCTCGACGGCGCTGCCGTCGGGGGCGACCCCGATCGGTACCCGCAGCCTCTCGCGTCCGCGCCGCATCGTCCACGCGCGGTCCGTGTCGAGTGCACCGACATCGGCGATACCGACCAGGCTGTTCCATCCCGAGATCGGTACTCCGCCGTCGTCGACGACGTCGACCACCGACGAGGACGACGGCGCACGATACGGCGACAGGCGTCGAGCCACGGTGTGCGCCTGGGTGGTGCTCATGGAATCCGCGACGGCGAACACCTCGACCGTGGTTCCGCTGACCGCCCCGATCGATCCGTTCTCGGCGAACAGCTGAAGACCACGCGATGCAGCGAGCCTGGGGCACAGGCCGGACAGATCGATGATCGTGACGGAATCGAGGCCCGTGTCGGTGAGATCGGTCGATCGGTTGTCCAGAAGCCCGCCGTCCACCACGATCACCAACTGCACGACACCTGCAACCGGCACAGCTCCGCGCGCAAACCGATTTCGCGTCGACAGCACGTCGCCGAGCGCACTCTCGAGTTCGAGGAAGCTGCCGAAGATCATCCGAGCGGACCCGGCCCCGTCGCGCAGAGCATCATGCTGGGTGTGCGGAAGCCACTTGGCCCACTCCCACTGCTGCACGGTGTCCGGACCGCAGACGATCGCGACAGCGACGTGGTCGGGTCCGTGAAAGCTGCACAGCGAGGCCAACATCGCGCGCACCATCGCCCGGGCGTCGTCTCGATCTCCCGCGATGGACAGCGCCGCGAATCCCCGCAGTGACACCGCAGTCGGCAGTGCGGCCACCACCGAATGCGCCCGCACGAATCGGCGCAGAGACACAGCCGAGACGGGTTCGAGTTCTTCCACCGGCCCGGTCTCCGGCGGAACCAGTCGAGTGGCAAGCCGCTGATCCCCACGGCCGACGCGTACGTGCGCGAAATCCGGATCCGCCAGTCGCCGTTCCCACATGCGCTCGGTTCCGGCGATCGACCACAACGTCTCGGGGGCCGGGTGACTCCATTCGAGGGCTCTGCGTTGAGCGCGCTCGGTCTCGGCGACGTCGCGGCGGAGCTGATCCAGATAGCGGAGGTAGTCCTTGCGGTCCTCGTTCGCCTCGGCCGTGCGCGCACCGCCCGACTTCCCGCCGCCGGCCATCATCCCCGCCATGGACATCAGCATCATGGCCGGAAACATCAACATCATCGGGTTGGCCGCTGCACCGGAGGTGAACATCAGCGCGACCATCCCGACCATCGCAGCAACCATCACCAGCGGCATCAGCTTCATCAGCAGGTTGCCCGGCACCGCGCGCGGGATCTCGGGCGGCGGCTGCAGGGTGACTTCCCCGCCAGGAGATCGAGGTACTTCCCGTCGGGCACCGCGAACGAAACGCACGGTACTCATCGATCCGCCCCCACGCTACGCCCCCAGAACTGCATCGCGGCAGCCTCCCCCCGAGGCCGCAGGACGACAGGCTAACGCATCGAAGACCGAGCGGTCCACAGCTGCCGTCGCGTCCGTCGGAGGGACGAACTGCCGGTCGGTCCGACGAGAAATAGAACGCTGCCCGACGCCGTTGCACCTTGATGTGGCTTTCCGGCTGCGTGCTCCACGAACGAAAGGCTGGCCCCAACCGTGTCCGTACCCCTGTCCATCCTCGATCTCGCTCATGTGGGCGAGGGCGAAACAGTCCGCGACAGCTTCGATGCAAGCGTCACACTCGCTCAGCATGCCGAGAACTGGGGATACCGACGCATCTGGTACGCCGAGCACCACAACATGAAGACGATCGCGTCGTCGGCCACGTCGGTTCTCATCGCACACGTCGCTGCCAACACCGAGCGAATCCGGCTCGGATCCGGCGGGATCATGCTTCCCAATCACGCGCCGCTGACCATCGCCGAGCAGTTCGGCACCTTGGCAACGCTGCACCCGGGACGAATCGATCTGGGTCTGGGCCGCGCCCCCGGCAGCGACCAGGTGACGATGCGCGCGATGCGGCGCGATCCCGCGTCGGCCGATCGCTTTCCCCAGGATGTCCAGGAACTGCAGGGCTACCTGTCGGCGGAGTCCCTGATCCCCGGAGTGAGCGCAACTCCCGGCGCAGGTACCGAGGTACCGCTGTACATCCTGGGGTCGTCGCTCTTCGGCGCGCAGCTCGCCGCCGCACTCGGCCTGCCCTTTGCTTTCGCCTCGCACTTTGCACCCGACGCCCTCGAACAAGCCGTCGAGATCTATCGACGGGACTTCCGACCGTCCGCGCAACTGTCGGAGCCGCACCTGATCGTGGGTGTCAACGTGATCGCGGCCGATTCGCTGGCCGAGGCACAGGCGCAGTTCCTGCGCACCAAGCGCAGTCGCGTGAGCCTGCTGCTGGGCCGCGGTCGGACCTTCACCGACGAGGAGGCCGACATGGTCCTCGAAGCGCCTGCGGGCCAACAGATCGCGAAGATGACCAAGTACTCGGCGGTCGGCACTCCGGACATGGTGAAGGACTACCTCGATCGATTCGCCGAACGCACCGGGGCCGACGAGCTGATCGTCGCGTCCGGTGTGTCCGACCGCGCATCGTGGCTTCGCTCGTTCGAATTGCTCGCACAGGTGAGTGATCTGGTTCCTGCCTGAGAGCTGCGCACATCGGCAGATCCCGACGGGCGATTGCTTGTCGCCGCGATGTCGTAAGGTTTGGACACCGATGCCCACTGGGGCGGGCATCGGCACGCGAATCGCACGTATCCGGGGGGATCTTCATGACACGCGCCGACAGCCGTCCATCGGCCGGCATTGCGCCGTCACGCACGGCACCTGCCGATCCGACACAGTCACCCGCCGCGGCGGACGCGAGTCGGCGGGCATCGGGTGCACAGGCCGTCTTTGCGCAGGAAGTCTGTCGGGTGACGGTGCTGGCCAGGTCCACGCAAGTGGACATGGCTCTGCCGGTGGACGTTCCGGTATCGCTTCTCGTTCCGGGAATCGTCGACATGATTGCGGCGCATCGGCCTGGTTCGGGGCGCGGTGAGCCGAGCGACGGGGATCCCGCGTCGGACGGGTTGCCCGTTGCGTGGACGCTCGCGCGGATCGGGTTTCCACCGTTGTCGCCGACTGCGACGTTGGCCGAGCTGTCGGTGCGCGACGGGGAGTTGCTCGTGCTGGGTGTGGCCGAGCGGCCCGCGCCGGTTCCGCTGTTCGACGACCTCATGTATTCCGTTGCGCGGTCGGGTAGTGACGATGTTCCGCACTGGACGGCGCGTACGGCGCGCACGGTGGGTTCGGTGGTCACCGGTCTGCTGGTGTTGCTGGCGTGCGCGGTGGTGTTGCGTGGGCCGATCCGGGCGGGATCCGAGCACGTCGCAGTCTCGTCGAGGGGCTTGCTGCCGTCACTGCGTCGATTCTCTTCGCGATTGCGGGGGTGATTCTGGGGCGGGTGTATCACCAGTACGCCGTCGCTGTCCTCTTCGGCGGATGTGCCGTCGCGCTGACGTTCACCGGCGGCACTGTGCTGGTGCCCGGGCAGTTCGGTGCAGCTCAGCTGATGCTGGGTTCGGCCATGGCCGGCGCTGTTGCTCTGCTGTCCCTTCGTATCGGCGGGACCGGGTTCGCTGTGTTCACCGCTGCGATCGTGCTCGCACTCATGACGTTCGCTGCTTCGGTGTGCACACTGTTCACCACCATGCCGCAGCCGACCATTGGCACTGCGGCTGCTCTCACCGGCCTGGCGGGAATTGCGCTTTCTGCCCGAGTGTCGATGATGCAGGCCAAGTTGCCGCTTCCCCCGGTTCCCACCGCAGGAGCACCGTTGGACACGGTCGAGGAAGCCGAACTCGATGCGATCTCGTTCGCCGATCTGCAAGTCGCCGCAGCCCGAGCGCGTAGCTATCTGACCGGTCTGTTGTCGGCGTTCACCGTCGCCGTGGTGGCGGGCGTGCTCGTTGCGGCGGCAGCCGATTCCGACGGTGGCGTGCGGTGGCCTGCGATCGCGCTCGCGGGATTGTGTGCGCTCGTCCTGCTGCTGCGTGGGCGCACCTATGCGGTGGTGACCCACGCTGTCCCGCTGGTCGCAGGCGGAACGACAATTCTGCTGGCGCTTCTCGTCGGTGCGGTCGTTGCGTTACCCGACAACGCTCTCGCCTTGTTCGGTGTGGCACTGGCCGGCGCGGTGACGGCATCGATCTTCGGGGCATTCGTGCCCACACGCACGTACTCGCCGGTGATGCGCCGGTCGGCCGAACTGCTCGAATATGCCACCATCGCCCTGGTCATTCCGATCGCAGTGTGGGTGTGCGGTCTGTACAGCGTCGTCCGCGGGCTGTGACTCCGCGCAGGCAGCGAACGATCGTCATTGCGGCGTTCACTGCTCTCGCCCTGTCGTTCGACGCGGTCGTCGGCGTGCATCCGGCACGCGCCGAACGTCCGGTGATCGACCCGTTCCAGCTGCCTCCGCCGAGTCCTCCCGGCCCTCTCGAACCCACGGAACAGAAGAACGCCTGCGCCCTTCCGTCCGCGGCCACCGATGTTCAGGACGTGCCGACCGCGCTGAAGGCGCTCGACTTCACGTCGGTCTGGCCCATCACCCGTGGGGCAGGTCAAACGGTTGCCGTCATCGACACCGGGGTCACCGCTCATCCACGCCTACCGGGACTGATCGCCGGCGGTGACTACGTCAGCGCCGGTGACGGGTTGTTCGACTGCGACGCGCACGGGACGATGGTCGCCGGTCTGATTGCCGCGCAGACCGCACCGGGCAGCGGATTCGCCGGAGGCGCACCCGACGCACGAATTCTGTCGATTCGCCAGTCCAGCAATGTCTTTCAGATCGTCGACAACAGGCCGGAAGAGGAGCAGGCGGGCGAGCCGGAGAACGCCGCCGGCTATGGCAACGTACGCACCATGGCGATGGCCATCCGAACTGCGGTGGACTCGGGTGCCTCGGTCATCAACATCTCCGAGGTCGCCTGCGTGCCCGCGGGAGGTGGTGTGCCCGACGGTCCGCTCGGCGCGGCCGTGCAGTACGCCGTCCGAGAGAAGAATGTCGTCGTCGTCGCAGCAGCCGGTAATCTCGGCAGCGCTGCCTGCCAGGCACAGAACCCGATGACCGACCCGCTTCGGCCCGACGCGGACCCGTGGGCCTCCTTCGCGACCATCGCGACGCCGGCCTGGTTCGACGACGTGTTGACTGTCGGTTCGGTCGAGTCGGACGGTACACCGTCTTCGTTCAGTCTGGCCGGTCCGTGGGTCGACGTCGCAGCTCCCGGTTCGAATATGACCTCGCTGTCGCCGACGGGCAACGGACTGGCGAACGGCACCCGTGGCACCGATGGCGTGATTCCCATGACCGGGACGAGTTTTGCGGCACCGCTGGTGGCTGCGGTGGCGGCGCTGGTGCGCGCCCACCGGCCCGAACTGTCTGCGCTGGAGGTGGTGGACCGGATCGAACGAACGGCGCATGCGCCGGCCGAAGGGTGGAATCCCCTCGTCGGCCACGGCATCGTCGATCCTCTCGCCGCGGTGACCGATTCGGTGACGCCCGCTCCCCCGTCGGTACCCGCAGACAGTGTTGCGATGAGTGCGCCGTTGCCATCGCCTGCGCCGGATCATCGCCCGCGGACCGTAGCGGTCACCGGATCGGTGCTGGTGGCGGTGATTCTGGCACTCGGGCTCGCGCTGTCGGTACCTCTGCGCCGACGCGGCAGACCCGACTGAGCCGGGCCTACTTCGTGGGAAGTGCCGCGGCCTGCGGGTCGGGAGCAACACCGTCGTGCATCGTCAGGGCCTGTCCGCGCCCCAGAGTGGGTCCACTGCCGAGCAATTGGAGTATCTGCCAGGGTGCGGGTGCAGGCGGTCCGAATCCCAGCGCCGACGCGGCCTCGGCACCGTCGACGCCGTACCGCACTCCGGTGTCGGCCACGAAGAAGACGCTGCCCTGACGCGTGCTCGACGTGGAGATACCGGTACTGCGGACGAACCCGCCGCTACCGGGTGCCAGATAGACCTGGTCGACGGCGTCGCCGCCGCCATCGGCCTGAGCCAGCGCAACAGGTTGTGCACCGGTCTCGAGCGGCAACCCGCGACCGGCGGACTCGACCAGTCGAGCCGACGGTCCGCCGTCGGCAACTGCGAGTGGCTCCCACGTCAAGCATCCGACAGGGCGGTCACCGGTATCGACGATCGCGGGAGTGGTCGCCGGGAACGTCGAAACCTCCAGTCCGGATGAGGTTTTGGGAGCATCCGCGAGCAGGTCGGGATTGACGGCTGCGATATCCGGACTGCCCTGTGAATCGGTGAATTTGATGAGCAGTGCCGCAGTTTCGTTGATCGCTTGGATTCCGTCCTCGAGAACCACGTAGTACTGGACGTCGCGACCGGCGACCTGGACGACCGAACCGATCGTCCGGCCGTCGAACGGGAACGCAGGAACCTCGCCTGCCCGTGGAATGAACGGTGCTGCGACGGGAGGCGATTCGGGCACGGAGTTGAGTAGACCGGCACTGACCGGGGACGGTGTCGCGTCCTCGAGTCCGAGTGCGCGGACCACCGCCCTGTTGTTCAGGTCGACCGGTGATTTGGTGCCGTCGTGCACGAGATACGCAGTGCCGTTGGATGTCCAGAGGAAGGCCTCGGAATCGGCAAGCGCGGCGGTGCTGTCACCGTAGCGAGGATCGCCCACCACCACCGTCGTCGAGGTCACTCCGGCGAACGGGTCGACGGTGTCGCATACGGTCCACGATTGCGCGCTGCCGTCACCGTCGTGCGGCAGCGCAGACGGAGCACCGGGAATACCCACCAGCGCGCCGCGGGGTCGTGACGACAATTCGGATTCCTTGACCGTCAACGGGTTGTCGGGTTTGCCGACGATCAATCGAGCCGACGCGAGATTGAGCACCGGATGAAACACGTCGTCCACTTTCACGAACATCGCGGCCGAGTCCTTGCCGACCACGATCGACGCGTCGCCGATCTTGTCCTGTGGCCGAAACAGTGCCAGGGCAGCGCATCCCGCCAAGCCTATGCAGGCGATGACGACACCCACCAGCAGTGCCCGCGACTGCGACTTCATCGGATCGTGCAACATCCGAACATCGCGCCTGATCAGCGCATGTTCCATTCTGCGGACGAGAAAGCGGTAACCGCCAACCTGCCACTTCGTTGTCGGCGTCGATGCACGATTCCTCCCCAGGATTGTGCAGACGACCCGATCCCCATTCGGGTCACGCGACACAGTACAGTTCGTCCGCACACCTCGGCGACCGCGTTGGCGGTCATCGACGGGGCACTGCGACCTTCGGGGGGGTTTCGATGACGCGTACCGGTTGGGCAGGGCGGGGGCGAGCCGCCGTTCCTTTCGTCGCACCAACGGTTCGGCGGGTGATCGTGGCCGAGACCGCAGCCGTGGCGACCGGTCTGGCTCTGTTGGCGGCGCAGGTGCGGCCCGGGTG
>NZ_BAOX01000077.1:0-18250 GCF_000813105.1 Rhodococcus sp. BS-15
TCCGGCAGCGCACGGGTGGGCACCGCGAGACCGACCTGGCGATGCTGGCGCTGTTCCGGTTGCCCCCACCTCGACGTCGTCGTAGACGGTTACGAGACGGTACATCCGTTGCGAGCCGGGTGGCGCGCGCGCATACCGGTGCACCAGTTGCACCCGCTCGCCGTTCATGCGGCCGGTCACGGCCGCTCGTACGGCACCGCGCTGCACGCGGCCGCCGCGGCCGTGCTCAGGCTCTGAGTACCGGATCTACCGAGTGCGAGTTGCCCGGCGAACCAGGTCTTCCCAGCCGTCGGCAAGGCGATCCATCGGCATCCCAAGATCTCGGTACTGGTGGAGCACCAGGGTGGCTTCGAGTGGTGTGAGCAGCCAGTACGCGAGCAGTTCGAGATCCCCGTCCACCTCGGCTGCACGGAGCAGCGACAGGACGTGGGTGAAGTTGACCATGTGCGCCGGGGCGGAGTACCGCGCGTCGTCGGCGCTCTCCGCGGCGCGCAGTACTTCCCCCCTGGACGTTGACGAACTCGAGTCGAGCTCGGCCGAAGGCGACGAGTCGATCGATCGGGTCGCTCCCGGGCCCAGCGGCGGGTCGCCGAACATGAACGAGTGCTGAAGTTTCTTCTCGGTGTGGTCGAGCAGCGCACGCATCAGCCCGGCCCGGTTCCCGAAGCGACGGAATACCGTGCCCTTGCCCACTCCGGCCTTGGTGGCCACTGCGTCCATGGTGATGGCGTCGGCTCCGACGGTCGCCACCAGATCCGTTGCGGCGTCGAGGAGCAGGCGACGGTTGCGCGCTGCGTCGCACCGTTCGGATTCCTCGCCCGCTATGGGCAGCATCGGGCCGGTCACAGCAGAAGCCTACCTTGCCGGGAACATAAATGGACCACGGTCCGTTTGAATGGTAGGAATTGACACGACGATCACGTCATCCGAACTTGCGAAGGAATAACCTCATGTCAGACGCTCATGTACTCGTTCTCGTCGGAAGCTTGCGCGCCGAGTCGGTGAACAAGCGGATCGCCGAGACCGCTGTCACCGTCGCTCCCGCCGGTGCCGAGGTAGTGATGTACGACGGACTCGGAGATGTCCCCTTCTACAACGAAGACATCGACGTCGAGGGATCGGAGCCCGCGGCCGCGCTCGCTCTGCGGGCCGCTGCAGAGAAGGCTTCGGCGTTGTTGCTGGTCACGCCCGAATACAACGGCACCATCCCGGCCGTGCTGAAGAACGCCATCGACTGGCTCTCGCGCCCGTACGGTGCGGGTGCCATGGTGGGCAAGCCGGTCGTCGTCATCAGCGCGTCGATCAGTGGTAACGGAGCCAAGTGGGCGCACGAGGACACCTGCAAGGCCGTGCGCATCGCAGGCGGAACCGTTCTCGAAGATGTCCAGCTCTCCATCGGCGGCATCGCGGAGAAGTTCGGTTCGGCCCATCCGCGTGAGAACGTCGAGGTCTCCGGTGAGATCGGCCACGTTGTCGCCGAGCTGGTCAAGGTCGCCGACGAACTCGTCAGTGCCTGACCCCATGTCGATTATGGGAATCGTTTTCATGTAGGATGATTGCATGAAGGTGAGAAACTCATTGAAATCGCTCAAGAACAAGCCCGGCGCACAGGTGGTACGACGCCGCGGCACGGTGTTCGTCATCAACAAGAAGGAACCGCGGTTCAAAGCGCGCCAGCGCTGACGACAGTGTGATCGCCGACGAAGGACCCTCGGAGAAATTCGAGGGTCCTTCGTCGTGTCGGGGGAGGGTCGGCGGTCGTCGGCACACGTCACCGTCCGGGCAGGGTCCCGTTGTGACGAACAACATGCCGGTGCTGTGACCCGCGACACGCCGAAACTGACCGATATTTGCGGCTGGGCAACGCCGTGACCAGCGAATACCAAGCGTGTTGTTCGCAACATCTCGTGTTCTAGGCAGATGTCGGACACTAGGTGTAGTGTTTGACCGACCGAGAGGCCACAACTCGAAGAACGTGCACAAACGGGTTCGAGCAGGTCGAAGTCGCCCTGAGCGGGAGATGTTCTCGGTGCCACACGCAGAGCACATCGGTCGCGTCGGTGCACCCGATGGCGACAACGGAAAGAGGGACACCATGAGCATCACCGTTTACACCAAGCCCGCCTGCGTTCAGTGCAATGCCACCTACCGCGCCCTCGACAAAGCCGGTATCGAGTACTCCGTCATCGACATCTCGCAGGATCCCGAAGCGCGTGACTACGTCATGGCCCTCGGCTACCTGCAGGCCCCGGTAGTCGTCGCCGGTGACGATCACTGGTCCGGCTTCCGTCCTGATCGCATCAAAACCCTCGCAGCGAACGCTGCTTGAACAGTACGAGAAAGTGAGTGAGCGGTGAGTTCGCAACCGCAGTCCTCCCACTCACTGGTCTACTTCTCCAGCGTGTCCGAGAACACTCATCGCTTCGTCTCGAAGCTGGACATTCCTGCCACACGCATCCCTCTGCGTGATCCGGACGGCACCTTTCGTGTCGACTCTCCTTACGTTCTCATCGTGCCGACGTACGGGGGAGGGACCACCTACTCCGGGCGCGACACCAACTACGTCCCCAAGCGAGTGATCAAGTTTCTCAACGACGAGCACAATCGTTCGTTGATCCGAGCCGTCATCGCTGCCGGAAACACGAACTTCGGTGACTCCTTCTGCTTTGCGGGAGATGTCATTTCGCAGAAGTGCGCCGTTCCGTATCTGTACCGCTTCGAATTGATGGGCACCCCCGAGGACGTAGTGCGGGTCCGCGAGGGACTGGAGGACTTCTGGGAACGTGAAGTCCGACGCGCCGCCCACACGCACTAGAGCACCACACACCACATACCCAGTAGGAGCATCGCCGTGGCACCGACCATCACCGACGCAGGACCCGTACCCACCACCGTCCGCGGCGACGGCGACATGGATTACCACGCGCTCAACGCGATGCTCAATCTGTACGGCCCCAACGGTGAGATCCAGTTCGAGAAGGATCGCGAGGCTGCCAATCAGTACTTCCTGCAGCACGTCAACCAGAACACCGTGTTCTTCCACGATCTCGACGAGAAGCTGGACTACCTCGTCGAGGAGAACTATTACGAACCCGAGGTTCTGGACCAGTACTCTCGCGAGTTCGTCAAGTTCCTGATCAACCACGCGTACTCGAAGAAGTTCCGGTTCCCCACGTTCCTCGGGGCGTTCAAGTACTACACCTCGTACACGCTCAAGACGTTCGACGGCAAGCGTTACCTCGAGCGTTTCGAGGACCGGGTGTGCATGGTGGCGCTGACACTGGCCGCCGGCGACGAGGCTCTGGCCACAGATCTGGTCGACGAAATCATCGCCGGGCGCTTCCAGCCCGCGACGCCCACCTTCCTCAACTCCGGCAAGAAGCAGCGCGGCGAGCCCGTGTCCTGCTTCCTGCTTCGTATCGAAGACAACATGGAGTCCATCGGCCGCTCCATCAACTCGGCCCTTCAGCTGTCCAAGCGCGGTGGCGGAGTTGCGTTGCTGCTGAGCAATATTCGCGAGGCCGGCGCGCCGATCAAGCGCATCGAGAACCAATCCTCGGGTGTCATCCCGATCATGAAGCTGCTCGAGGACTCGTTCTCGTACGCCAACCAGCTCGGTGCACGTCAGGGCGCAGGCGCGGTGTACCTGCACGCGCATCACCCCGACGTCTACAAATTCCTCGACACCAAGCGTGAGAACGCGGACGAGAAGATCAGGATCAAGACGCTCTCGCTCGGAATCGTCATCCCGGACATCACGTTCGAGCTCGCGAAGAAGAACGAGGACATGTACCTGTTCTCGCCCTACGACGTCGAGCGCATCTACGGCGTCCCGTTCGCAGACATCGACGTCTCCGAGAAGTACTACGAGATGGTCGACGACAAGCGGATCCGCAAGACCAAGATCAAGTCGCGCGAGTTCTTTCAGACGCTCGCCGAGTTGCAGTTCGAGTCCGGCTACCCGTACATCATGTACGAGGACACCGTCAATCGCGCGAACCCGGTGAAGGGCAAGATCACTCACTCGAACCTGTGCTCGGAGATCCTGCAGGTCTCGACGCCGTCCACGTTCAACGACGACCTCTCGTACAGTCATGTCGGCAAGGACATCTCGTGCAACCTCGGCTCGCTGAACATCGCCAAGACGATGGACTCGCCCGATTTCGGTAAGACGATCGCAGTGGCCATTCGCGGCCTCACCGCGGTGTCGGATCAAACGCACATCTTCTCGGTGCCGTCGATCGAGCAGGGCAACAACGATTCTCATGCGATCGGCCTCGGGCAGATGAATCTGCACGGCTACCTGGCGCGCGAGCGAATTCACTACGGTTCGACCGAGGGCATCGACTTCACGAACATCTACTTCTACACCGTGCTGTTCCATGCGCTTCAGGCGTCGAATCAGCTGGCGAAGGATCGCGGTCAGAACTTCAAGGGTTTCCCCGACTCCAAGTACGCGTCGGGTGAGTTCTTCGACAAGTACACCGACCAGGTCTGGGAGCCGGCCACACCGAAGGTGGCGAAGTTGTTCGCCGACTCGGGCGTATCGGTTCCCACCCAGGCGGATTGGACGACGTTGAAGGCGTCCGTGCAAGAGCACGGGATCTACAACCAGAACCTGCAGGCCGTCCCGCCGACCGGTTCCATCTCGTACATCAACAACTCCACCTCGTCGATTCACCCGGTGGCGTCGAAGATCGAGATCCGCAAGGAAGGCAAGATCGGTCGCGTCTACTACCCGGCTCCGTATCTCGACAACGACAACCTGGACTTCTACCAGGATGCGTACGAGATCGGGTACGAGAAGATCATCGACACCTACGCTGCCGCAACGCAACACGTCGATCAGGGCCTGTCGTTGACGCTGTTCTTCAAGGACACCGCCACCACCCGCGACATCAACCGCGCGCAGATCTACGCATGGCGCAAGGGCATCAAGACGCTGTACTACATCCGCCTGCGCCAGTTGGCCCTCGAAGGCACCGAGGTGGAGGGTTGCGTGTCCTGCATGCTGTAGGGCTCCGCCCTCGTGCGCCTTTTGCGCACCTGGAGGTACGCAAAAGGCGCACGACGAAAGATGTCGTACCCGCTGGGCAGGATGACCGGCCATGGAACATGGTCGGGGGGACGGTCGAGAACTACAGGTTCTGATCGATACGCAGGTGGGGCTGTTCACGCAGTCGCAGGTCACGGCATTGGGCTACAGCCGGAATCGGGTTCGCACGCTGGTGGACAGTGGGGCATGGATCATCGTTCTCAGAGGCGTCTACTCCGTCTTCACCGGGCCGTTGACACGCGATCGGATTCTGATGGCAGCACTTCTGTACGGAGGTGGACATTCGATGCTGAGTCATCGGTCAGCAGCCGAGGAATGGGGTTTTCGGCAGACCGAGCCCACCGCTCCGGTCCATGTGACCGTTCCGTACGGGAAGTCTGCACGCAACCAACGGTCTACTGCGCGCAAAGCCGCTGCCGTAGGGACCAGGCTGGTGGCAGGAGTTGGATCGGCACTTCATCCCGGAGTGGTCGTGCACCGATCCCGCGCGCACAAACACATCGGTGTAGCCGGCAACATGCCGCGCACGACATTGGTGGATACCGCAATCGATCTCGCGGTGGCGGAATCGACGCCCGAGCAGGCTTTCGCGAGCTTGGTGTCGTCGGTGACCGATCGCGGAATCCGCCTGACCGACGTGCGTGAGCAGATCGCTGTCCGACGTCCGTACCGGTACTGCACCGTACTCGGGAAGGCCATCGACCTACTCGCGAATGGAGTTCAGTCGATCCTCGAGCTCGAATACGCAACCAACGTCGAAGCGGCTCATGGGCTTCCGGTTGCCGACCGGCAGTGCCCGGTACGAGTGGACGGTCGGACCCTGTACGAGGACGTCGAATATCGGATCGGATCTCGCGCGGTGTCGGTGCGGCTGGACGGGCGTCGCTTTCATTCGATGCGCGAGGTCGCGTTCCGGGATCGGCGACGCGACAACGCTGCGGAACTCGCGGGGCGTGCACGACTCGTGTTCGGCTACGAGGAAGTCAACAGCGATCCGTGTGGGGTGGCGCGAGACGTCGCGCGAGTTCTGCGGCGTGAGGGGTGGGATGTCGTGCCCACGTCGTGCGCACTTTGCGCACGAATAGGTACGCAAAAGGCGCACGACACAGATCTTGTGTTAGCCATTGATGTCCGACACAACAGGTAGTGTTCAGGCAGGCCAGTATTCGGCAGATTTCCCCGGTAGATAGGACACATGGTGAAGCTCATCGATCGCGTTTCCGCAATCAATTGGAACAGGGTCCAGGACGACAAGGACTCCGAAGTGTGGGAGCGCCTCACCAGCAATTTCTGGTTGCCGGAGAAGGTGCCGGTATCCAACGACATCCCGTCGTGGGCAACGCTGACCGCCGTGGAGAAGCAGTTGACGATGCGGGTGTTCACCGGGTTGACACTGCTCGACACCATTCAGGGCACGGTCGGCGCGGTCAGCCTCATCCCGGATGCCATCACTCCCCACGAGGAAGCGGTGTACACCAACATCGCGTTCATGGAGTCGGTGCACGCCAAGAGCTACAGCTCCATCTTCTCCACCCTCAGCTCCACCCGCGACATCGACGATGCATTCCGCTGGTCCGAGGAGAACGTCAACCTCCAGCGCAAAGCCGAGATCGTCCTGAACTTCTACCACGGTGACGATCCGCTCAAGCGCAAGGTCGCGTCGACGCTGCTCGAGTCGTTCCTGTTCTACTCCGGCTTCTACCTGCCGATGTACTGGTCCTCGCGGGCCAAGCTCACCAACACCGCGGACCTGATCCGGCTGATCATCCGCGACGAGGCCGTGCACGGTACTACATCGGCTACAAGTACCAGAAGGGTCTCGAGAAGGTCAGCGAGGCGCAGCGCGAGGAGCTCAAGAACTACACGTTCGAGTTGCTGTTCGAGTTGTACGACAACGAGGTCGAGTACACCCAGGACCTCTACGACGAGATCGGCCTGACCGAGGACGTCAAGAAGTTCCTGCGCTACAACGCCAACAAAGCACTGAACAATCTCGGCTACGAGGGCCTGTTCCCCAAGGACGAGACGGACGTCAACCCGGCGATCCTGTCGGCGCTCTCACCCAACGCCGACGAGAACCACGACTTCTTCTCCGGCTCGGGTTCCTCGTACGTCATCGGCAAGGCCGTCAACACCGAAGACGAGGACTGGGACTTCTGAGCCCGCCCGCGCCGTTCCGGGACGCTCACGAATTCGGTGGGCGTCCCGGCGGGCGAATGTCCTCGGCGTCCTTGGGCATTCGGCCCTTCTCGCTCAGAGCGCGGCGCAACAGGAACTCGATCTGAGCGTTGGTGCTCCGCAACTCGTCGGAGGCCCAGCGGGCGAGGGCGTCGTGCACCGCTGGGTCCAACCGCAGCAGAATCTTCTTACGTTCGACGGCCATGGCTCACTGATACAGCGATCCGGTGTTGACGACAGGTTGCGTGTCGCGGTCGCTGCACAGCACCACGAGCAGATTCGACACCATCGTGGCCTTGCGCTCCTCGTCGAGCTCGACGACGTGCTTCTCCTCGAGCTTCCCGAGAGCCATCTCCACCATTCCGACGGCACCTTCGACTATCTGCTGACGGGCGGCGATGACCGCCCCGGCCTGCTGACGTCGCAACATGGCCTGGGCGATCTCCGGGGCATAGGCCAGCCGGTTGATTCGGGTTTCGATCACCTCGACACCGGCCGAACGTACCCGTGCGTGCACCTCCTCCGACATGGCGGCGGTGATCTCGTCGGCGTTCTCCCGCAACGACATTCGCCCTTCGGCGTCGTACGGGTAGCTGCCGGCGATGTGCCGGACGGCCGACTCGGTCTGGACGGCGACGAACTCCTCGTAGTCATCGACCTGGAACGATGCCAGCGCGGTATCGGCAACCTGCCAGACGACGATGGCGGAGATCTCGATCGGATTGCCGTCGGCGTCGTTGACCTTCGATTGGCCGGTCTCGTGGTTGCGGATACGCGTCGAGATGGCCCTGCGGTACGTCAACGGATTGGTCCAGCGCAGACCCGGTGTCCGCAGGGTGCCGCTGTACGAACTCCCGAGAAGCTGAAGAACGCGAGCCTGATTCGGTTGCACCAGCGTCAGACCCATGAGTGCAGGCAATGAGAGAACGAACAGGACGACTCCGGTCACGACGAGCCAGACGACGGTGAACACGAGTCCGAGCGCGAACGCGGCGATTCCACCGAGGAGCAGTGCGAGGCCGATGCCGAGCATCGACCAGCCGGGCAGATCCCAACCCGGGCGCTCGGCAATGGTGGTGGTCGGGGTGCCCGTCGGCTTCTCGGCGACGGTTGCGGGTGCGGACATGAGAACCTCCCTCTCAATGGTGATACTAAAGTGGTATCACATTTAGCGATGGCAAGCGCTGGATCGGGAGAATCGGTCAGTCGTGTTCGGCGGGCGAGTCAGCGCCGGAACCACGCCGACGGATCACCGGCGATGGCCTTCTCGATCCGCAATCGTGAAGTGGCCGTAAGGTTTTCCGGGAGTGCGTCGAGTGCGAACCAGGCTACGTCGAGATTCTCGTCGTCGGCCACATGAGGGGTGCCGCCGGTGTACCGAGCGAGAAACGTGATGTCGAGATACTGCGCGACGTCGCCATTGGGGTACGCGATCGGATCCGTCACGTCGACGCTCGTCAGACGCAAGATCGAGGCGTCGACTCCGGTTTCCTCGCCGATCTCGCGCAGGGCGGCCGGGGCAGGTTCCTCGCCCGGTTCGAGAATTCCGGAAACCACGGCCCAGGTGTTGTTGTCCGCTCGCAGGGTCAGGAGCACACGCCGGTCGTCGTCGAGAACGACAGCGCTGACACCGGACAACCACAGGGCGACGTACCGACGACACTGCGCAGTGCGCGGACGAACTCGGGAATCGGCATCGCGTCAGGAGACGTAGGCGTTGAGGGAAGCGGACAGATCGTCCAGAACGGCCCGCGCAGCGACGACGCCGCTGCCCGACCACACCGTGTCGTTCACGGCGAACACCCGACCGTCGGTGACCGAACCGAGAGCGTGCCACGCGTCACCGTCCATCACCTCGCGCCCGAACGTCTCGCCGTCGGGGCCCGCGAATCGCACGTAGACGATGTCTCCCTCGACCGGCGAGAGGTCGTCGGTCTCGACCGAGAATGCGGCGTCGCGCTGGCTCTGGGGCCGGCCGACTCCGACCTCAGCGAGTATCTGCCCCGCGAACGAGTTCGGTCCGTCCACCTCGATGGAGTCCGCATCGAATCTAACGACGGACGCCTGGGTCTGGGTGGCGTCGATCTCGCGACCGACCCGTTCGGCATCCGCGGAGAACGACGCGAGTGCCTCGAATCCCGCTTGGCCGCGACCGAGCGCCGCCGCGGATTGCAGGAAGGTGTCCTTCCAGCCCTGCCCGGTTGCGGTGAAGACGGTCGGGGCGATGGTCGTCAGTTCGTCGTAGGTGTTGGACCCGAGCAAATCTGCACCCAGGATCAGATCGGGGTCGAGGGCGGCGATGGCATCGATGTCCGGTGCACCCACCGGGCCGACGGACGGGACGGACGCCAATCCGGTGCCCAGGTACAGCGGTTGATCGCCGTCACCGCGGAAATCCGGGTCGATCGTGGCCGCCCCGACGACCCGCTCCCAGATTCCGACTGCGCAGCTCGCGTCCAGGCCCGCGGCATCGAGCACGACGATGCGCTGCGGGTCGGCCGGAAGGGCACTGATCCCCTCGGCATGTCCCACGGGTCGGGTGTCACCCTCGATTCCGGTCGGGTCGAGTGGTGCGAGCGCGGGGCACAGTCCCACGGTGTCCCGATTGTTTCCGACCACTCCGGCACCGGCGATGTTCGTGGTGGTGCGAATGATGGTGGATGCGTCGTCCTGCGTCTCGGAATCGGAGCAGCCGGCCAGCGCCATGGCGGCGGCAAGGCACACGGCGGCGACGGCGCCGATCCTGCGCGGCGCACACGAACGGGGGGACTCGTGGGTGGAGTGGCAACGCGGGACTTCCTTCGACGGGTCGGGTGGTCTCACACAGTATCGGAAGGCGGCCGTCGCAGAACACCCGAACGGACGCCGTCGAGCGTCCGGAATCTGCAACTCTCGCGGCGTTCCCGACTGCGTCGGAAAGGCCGACAGCGCAGGCAGATCGCGCGATCCGGGCATGCTCTGTTCGGCCCAATACGACACACGGTAGGACCGGTTCGGCAAGCGTCGGTCCGACGGTCTACGATTCGAGGAGCGCACGACTAGATGACGTCGCCTCGTGGTTCGAGGTCCGACGCGCAATCAGGAGGATCTGTGACTGCCCTAGCGCCTAGGCCCGCTCCCGCGGTGGATGCTGCTCGGCCGTTCCCGCCGCGGACGGGACCGAAGGGGTCGTTCCTGCACAAAGCGGTGACGACCACCGATCCCAAGGTGTTGGGAATCATGTACATCGCGACATCGTTCGCGTTCTTCCTGGTCGGTGGACTCATGGCGCTGCTGATGCGCGCCGAGTTGGCCATTCCGGGAATGCAGTTCCTGTCCAACGAGCAGTACAACCAGCTCTTCACCATGCACGGCACCATCATGCTGCTGCTGTACGCGACGCCGATCGTGTTCGGATTCGCGAACTACATCCTTCCGCTGCAGATCGGCGCTCCCGACGTCGCGTTCCCGCGGCTGAACGCCTTCTCGTACTGGCTCTACCTGTTCGGCGCGTTGATCGCCACGGCCGGATTCATCACCCCCGGCGGTGCCGCCGACTTCGGGTGGACCGCGTACACCCCGCTCACCTCGGCCCTGCACTCGCCCGGTGTCGGTGCGGACCTGTGGATCATGGGCCTGGCCGTCGGTGGTCTCGGTACCATCCTCGGTGGCGTCAACATGATCACCACCGTGATCTGCCTGCGTGCTCCCGGTATGACGATGTTCCGTATGCCGATCTTCACCTGGAACATCCTGGTGACGTCCATTCTGATCCTGCTGGCGTTCCCGCTGCTGACGGCCGCGTTGCTCGGCCTGGCGGCCGACCGACATCTGGGGGCGCATCTGTTCGACCCGGCAACCGGCGGAGTGCTGTTGTGGCAGCACCTGTTCTGGTTCTTCGGTCACCCCGAGGTCTACATCATCGCGCTGCCGTTCTTCGGAATCGTCTCCGAGGTGTTCCCCGTCTTCTCGCGTAAGCCGATCTTCGGCTACTCGGGTCTGATCTACGCGACGATCGCGATCGCCGCCCTCTCCATCGCAGTGTGGGCGCACCACATGTACGCCACGGGTGCTGTGTTGCTGCCGTTCTTCTCCTTCATGACGTTCCTGATCGCGGTGCCGACGGGTGTGAAGATCTTCAACTGGGTCGGCACGATGTGGCGAGGCCAGGTGACACTGGAAACGCCGATGCTGTTCTCGATCGGGTTCCTGATCACCTTCGTCTTCGGCGGACTGACCGGTGTTCTGCTGGCATCGCCGCCCATCGACTTCCAGGTCACCGACACGTACTTCGTGGTCGCCCACTTCCACTACGTGGTGTTCGGCACCGTGGTGTTCGCGACGTACGCCGGCATCTACTTCTGGTTCCCGAAGATGACGGGCCGGATGATGGACGAGGCGCTGGGCAAGTGGCACTTCTGGCTGACGTTCTTCGGATTCCACGCCACGTTCCTGGTGCAGCACTGGCTCGGAAACGAGGGCATGCCGCGTCGCTACGCCGACTACCTGCCCTCGGACGGGTTCACCGAGTTGAACGTCATCTCCACGATCGGTGCCTTCATCCTCGGTGCCTCGACACTGCCGTTCGTGTGGAACGTGTTCAAGTCCTACCGATACGGCGAGGTCGTCACCGTCGATGATCCGTGGGGCTACGGCAACTCGTTGGAGTGGGCCACCTCCTGCCCGCCGCCGCGGCACAACTTCACCGAACTGCCTCGGATCCGTTCCGAGCGTCCGGCCTTCGAGTTGCACTACCCGCACATGGTCGAACGGATGCGCGCGGAAGCGCACGTCGGGCCGGGAGCGCACGGCGGTAAGACCACCGCAGTCCTCGAACAGGCCCGTCGGGCTCCGATCGCCACCAGCGATCACGAAGGGTCCGGAGACCCGGACCCCAAGTAGTCCACAGCAGCAGCGAGAGCCCCTCCCGGCTACCGGGTGGGGCTCTTCGCTTGCGACAATCTCGTGGCGTGTTCGGGCTGGCTCGTCCACGACAGGTGACACGAAGACCTATCCGGCCGCTGGCCGTGCGCGAAAGGGAGATCCGGTGACTTCGAGCGACACCGCAGTGCTGGTGACGGTGACGGGACCCGACAAGCCGGGCGTCACATCGGTGCTGTTCGCAGCACTGTCACGGCACAACGTCAGCCTCCTCGACGTCGAGCAGGTGGTCATCCGCGGCAGACTGACTCTCGGCGTTCTGCTGTCCTGTCCCCGCGACCCCGAGGCTCTCCAGGAAGAGCTCGAGGACGCGATGGCGACGGTCGGCGTTCACGTCGATGTCGAGATCGACACCACGCGGGGTGGCGGTCAGAGCCTGGCCACCCACGTCGTCGTCGTTCTGGGCCGACCCGTGACAGCTCGCGCTTTCAGCACCATCTCCCGTGAACTCGCCCGACAGGGCGCGAACATCGATTCCATTCGCGGGATTGCCGACTATCCCGTCACGGGCCTCGAACTTCAGGTGACCGCGAAAGACACCTCGCCGGATGCCGACCTGCAACTGCGTACCGGTCTGGCGGCCATCGCAGCCGGAATCGGCGTCGACATCGCCGTGCAGCGCGGCGGAATTGCACGGCGATCCAAGCGGCTGATCGTGTTCGACGTCGACTCCACGCTCGTTCAGGGGGAGGTCATCGAAATGTTGGCAGCTCGCGCCGGACGCGAGGACGAGGTGCGCGCGGTCACCGAAGCTGCCATGCGCGGTGAGATCGACTTCGCGGAGTCGCTCGAACAGCGGGTCGCCGTGTTGGCCGGCCTCGACGAATCCGTCATCGACGAAGTGGGCGAAAGCCTGGAACTGACGGCAGGGGCCAGGACCACCATCCGCACCCTCCGACGTCTCGGGTTCGCCTGCGGCGTCGTATCCGGAGGATTCCGCCAGGTCATCGAGGGACTCGCGCACGAACTCGAACTCGACTACGTCAAGGCGAACACCCTCGAGATCGTCGACGGCAAGCTCACCGGCCGGGTTATCGGAGAAGTGGTCGATCGTGCTGCGAAAGCGACCGCACTGCGTGAGTTCGCGGCACAGTCGGGAGTGCCGATGGAGCAGACCGTCGCCGTCGGCGACGGAGCGAACGACATCGACATGCTGACGGCCGCGGGCCTCGGTGTCGCCTTCAACGCCAAGCCTGCGTTGCGAGAGATCGCCGACACGGCCATCTCGCATCCGTATCTGGATGCAGTTCTGTTCATCCTCGGCGTCACCCGCAACGAGATCGAAGCTGCGGACGCGGTCGACGGGGGAGTCCGCCGCGTCCCGATCCCATGACCGGCGATCGCATGACCGGCGATGCACCGGACGATGTGGTCGTCGAGACTCCGGCCGAGGAATTCTCACCGGACAACACGTTCGACTCGCGCCACGCCGAGCTCGCTCGTGGGTACGGCGGAGCCGAGGACCCGGCAGATCCGTCGCAGGTTCTGGCCATGCCGTTGGTGTTGCACATACCCAAAATCGATCCGCCCCTGCGTAGTGAGTTGCTCGAGGCAGCTGCCAGAGCAACCGTTGCGCTGTGCCTGGACCCGCGAGTGGGCGTCGGCGCGTCGTGGAACGTGGCCTTCGCCGAGTGGACGTCGGCTCGCATCCGGAAGGTTGCCCGACGTGCACGCGGAGCACAGTGGCGTGCGGCGCAGGATGTTCCGGGTGTGACGGTCGACGTCGGGGGAGCCTCGGCACGCGCTTTCGTGCCCGGTCGGGTCGGCGATCTGGATCCGCGGATCAAGCGGCTGCAGATCGGTGGGACCGACGTGTCGGCCGAAGACGAACCCTCGGTCTCGCCCGGCCCTGTGTTGTGGATCGACGCCTCCCTGTCGATGACGGTGGGTAAGGCGGCCGCTCAGGTAGGGCACGCGTCGATGCTGCTGGCGGGTGCGATGAGCACGGAGCAATGCCGCGAGTGGGCTGCGGCGGGTTTCGCATGTTCGGCCCGATCCGCGAACCCGGAACAATGGTCGCGTGCACTGGACGAGGTTCGCGCCGGACGTGCCGTCGCGGTGCGGGATGCAGGCTTCACCGAAGTGGCACCCGGATCGACGACCGTGATTGCCGTTCTCTAGAGCTGGGGTCCACTGTCGTACAAGTGGCTATGCCGAACATATCCAGTAGCCCCGAGACTGGAAGCATGTTCACCTCACCACGTCGTCTTGTCGCCGGTCGCCGGCTTCCGTCTCGGTTGGCCGCCTTGTACGTGGGGCTGTGGCTGTACGGGGCGTCGATGTCGTTGATGATCGCCGGTGGACTGGGCGTCAACCCATGGGACGTCTTTCACCAGGGTCTCGAGAGTCACCTCTCGCTCAGCTTCGGAACCATCACCGCGATCACCGGCGTGGCCGTACTGCTGATGTGGATCCCGCTGCGGCAACGTCCTGGCCTCGGCACCGTGAGCAACGTAGTGGTGATCGCCGTTGCGGTGGACGCGACGTCAGCACTGTTGCCGCATCTCGACGGGCTGCCGATCAGGACCCTGGCCATGGTGTCGGGCATCGTGATCAACGCGTTCGCGACCGCGCTGTACATCGGTGCCGGGATGGGGCCGGGGCCACGAGACGGACTGATGACCGGTCTGGTGGCCAGGACCGGATGGTCGATTCGCCTCACCCGCACCGGAATCGAGTTGTCGGTGGTGCTCACCGGTTGGTTGCTCGGCGGGACGCTCGGCGTCGGGACGGTTCTCTATGCGCTCGGAGTCGGTCCGCTCGTGCAATTGTTCATGACTCATCTGCCTGCGCTGCGCAGTACCAGGACTGTCGATCCGGTCACCGATATCGTCGAACCCGGTTCCAGCGCAGTGGTATCCGAGGGCACTCCGTCCACACGCGAGGAATCGAGGACCGGAACGAACCGCGACGACGACCAACTCGGGCACGCCAGAGTGATGTCGGCGGGGCCGCCGGAATGAAGGACGAGGAGCGAACTGGCGTCGTCCACCTGCCCGCCGTCGGAGGCGTAGGAGCGGACGTCGGAACCGTCCACCCAGGCCTGAATGGTGCGCACCGAGTCGTCGTTCCATCGGTCCGTGTCGAATTCGACTCCGGCGGAATCGAACCACACCAGATCGGGTCGGCCGGTCGGTGTCGCGCGGCCGGTGAAGAACTCCTGCTGACGTAGTGTCGGAGCGCTCGCTCGGACGCGAAGCAGTCGACCCACGAAGCGAATCATGTTCTGGTCCGCACCGTCCCAGTCGATTGCCCATGCGTCTGCCGCCGGTGCATCCTCGGCGACGCAGTACGCGTTGTTGTTGCCTCCCTGACTGTGTCCCAGTTCGTCGCCGGCAAGCAGCATCGGTGTACCGGTGGAGAGCGTCAGGGTTGCCAGTAGTGCCCGGACGTGGCGTCCCCGGGCCTCGACGACGGCCGGATCGTCGCTCGGCCCCTCGACGCCGTGGTTGACCGAGGAGTTGTTGTCGGTCCCGTCCCTGTTCTCTTCGCCGTTGGCCTCGTTGTGTTTTCGCTCGTAGGACACCAGATCGCGGGCGGTGAACCCGTCGTGCGCGGTGACGAAGTTGATCGACGCCCACGGCAGGCGTCCGCCGCCCGCGAAGAGATCTTCCGAACCGGCCAGGCGCGAGGCCAATTCGCGGACGCCGTGCTGGCCCGCCCAGAAGCGCCGGACCGTGTCGCGATAGCGATCGTTCCATTCCGTCCAGGCCACTCCGAAGTTACCGACCTGATAGCCGGCACCGGTGGCGTCCCACGCTCGGCGATCAATTTGACCCGAGCCAGGACCGGATCGGTGGCAATGGCGGTCAACAACGGTGCGCGAGAATCGAATCGCCAACCGCCGGGCCGGCCGAGAGTGCTGGCGAGGTCGAATCGGAAGCCGTCGACACCCACGTCCTCGACCCAGTACCGAAGGCTATCGCACACCATCCGCACGACCGCGGGCGACGCGGAATCGAGGGTGTTGCCGCAGCCGGTCAGATCGACGTCCGATCCGCGTCCGTCCAGTAGGTAGTAGCCGGGCGCATCGAGTCCACGCCAGCTGATCGAGGGGCCGTCGACCGCGGATTCGCACGTGTGGTTGTAGACGACGTCGAGGATCACCTCGATCCCGGCAGCGTGCAGCGCGTCGACCATGGTGCGAAATTCGTCCACCTCGGCACCGGGAACAGCGGCGAACCGTGGATCCGGTGCGAAGTACGCACCCGTCGAGTACCCCCAGTGGTTTCGCATACCCCGGGCGCGGACGCCGGGTTCGGTGAAGGTGGTGTGTACGGGCAGCAATTCCACCGACGTGATGCCGATGCGCGCGAGATGTTCGAGGACCGCCGGCTCGGCGAGCCCCAGGTATGTGCCGCGAAGATGCTGGGGCACAGCAGGATTGCGGGCTGTGAACGATCCCACGTGCAGCTCGTAGAGGACGGTTCGGTCCCAGGGCACCTCGGGGCGCGCGGGACGGCCGACGTGATCGTCAGCTGCGCGGACGACGCCGAGCGGGAGGTGGCCGAGCGAGTCGCGAGAACTGGGCGCACCGAACGGGTCGTCCTCGTAGGCGAGCAATGCCGATGGGTCTCCGAATACTCCGGTCACCTGGCGCGCCGCTGGATCGAGCAGAATCTTCGATCCGTTGAACCGGCGGCCGGAGTGCGGGTCCCACCGCCCGTGGGCGCGGAAGCCGTATCGGTCACCGGGCCGCACTCCCGGGACGAAGGCATGTCGCACTCCGAACGTGCGGGTGGTCAGCTCCACCCGTCGTTCACCGCCGTCCGGATCGATCAGGCACACCTCGACTCCATCGGCCTCGGGTGCATGGACTGCAAATTGAGTGCCAGTCGACAGTGCAGTGGCACCCAGTGGGAACGGTGATCCGGGCGGGTTCGAGGCGGACTCGCCGCCGGCGGTCCGGTGGGAGCTACGAGGCAGATCGTCATTGGGCGACACGCGTGCACATCCTGCCGTGAATGCACGGTCGATGTGCGGGAAGATAGGCGTCGTGTCTGAACCGGATCCCGACCTGCTCGTAGATTTCACCGACGTAGTCGTCCGCCGCGGTGGTGCGACCCTGGTGGGACCCGTCACCTGGAAGGTGGAACTGGACGAACGGTGGGTCGTCCTCGGCCCGAACGGCGCCGGAAAGACGTCCCTGCTGCGTATCGCTGCGGCCGAGATCCATCCCACGTCCGGTGTCGCCCACGTTCTCGGTGAGGTCATGGGCAAGGCGGACGTCTCCGAACTCCGACCGCGGATCGGCTTGTCGTCCTCCTCGCTGGCGCAGCGCATTCCGTCCGACGAACTCGTGTCCGATCTGGTGGTGTCCGCAGGGTATTCGGTACTGGGTCGTTGGCGAGAGAAATACGACGCGGTCGACACCGAGCGCGCAGTCGAAATGCTCGAGAGCCTCGGTGCCGAACATCTCGCCACCCGCACCTACGGCACGCTGTCCGAAGGCGAGCGAAAGCGTGTTCTCATCGCCCGCGCTCTGATGACCGATCCCGAACTCCTCTTGCTCGACGAGCCGGCGGCAGGCCTCGACCTCGGTGGACGCGAGGAACTGGTGGCACGCCTGACCGACCTCGCGGCCGATCCCGACGCCCCCGCCACCGTGCTGATAACCCACCACGTGGAAGAAATTCCGCCGGGCTTCAGTCACGCGTTGTTGCTCAAGGAAGGCGGGGTGGTGGCCCAGGGGCTGGTCGACGACGTCATCACCGCGGAGAACCTGACCGAGGCATTCAGTCAGTCGATCGCGCTCGATCGCGTCGACGGTCGGTTCTTCGCGCGGCGGACTCGGGCTGCCGGGGCGCACCGCCGGTAGGTGGACCGAGCGACTGCGCCGCGTTGTGCAGCGGTACGTTGCCTTTCATGAGCTCGAACAGTGCTGCCGATCACGTACAGGCACGGGACGCCTCGACGGTCATCTTGATCCGTGACGGTTCTTCGCGGCCCGACATCGAGGTGTTCCTGCTCGAACGCGTCGGTGGCATGGCGTTCGCGGGTGGCATGACGGTGTTTCCCGGTGGCGGAGTCGACCCCTCGGACGCGGCAGCGGACGTGCGCTGGGCAGGGCCGCCGCCGTCGTGGTGGGCCGAGCGC
>NZ_BAOX01000076.1:0-18384 GCF_000813105.1 Rhodococcus sp. BS-15
TCCCCGCCGGCGGGGCGGGCGGGTGCGGGTCAGTCCCAGGGGAGGTCGTCGGCACCGTCGGCAGCCATGCCGTGCTTGTCCCTCAGGGCGGCGACGTCGCGGTTGATTCCGTCGATGGAGAGTCGGTCGCCCTCGTCGTCGGGGTCGAGTGTGCGCAGGTTCGCCTTCAGTTTGCGGATCTGGTGCATGTCCTCCAACTTCGCTGGGGGCGTGTCTTTCTCGATCTGTTTGCGGAGGCGGGCGATGTTCTTGAACTCGGTCATGGTCGAGGCCTTTCGTTTCGGTGTGTTCGCGGTGATTCGGAATTTCGGGTGCGTGTCAGTTGCGGGTGTCGGCGGCGAGTCCGCCGAGTGCCGCGGTCGCCTGGGTGAGCAGGCGGTTGACGCCGTCAGCGGCCTTGAGGCCTCGTGTGGATCCTGGTGTTGCGGTGTTGCCCAGGATCATCGCCATCAGTGCATCGGCCATCTCGGCGGTGGTGAGTGCGGCAAGGTTGTCGTAGAGCTGTCTGTAACCGCCGCCGGCGCGGGCGTGGTCTGAGAAGTCCGGGTCCGACCACAGCACGGATTCCGCTTGGAGGACGACATCGCCTCGTAGCTGTTCGCCGTAGTCGGAGAGCAGGGAGAGCACCTTCTGGGCTGTCGGTACATCGGGGGTCGACGTACGGGCCAGTAGGAAGTCGTAGCGTTCGGCTGCGGTGTCGATTAAGGCGCTCACTGTTGCTTCTTTGGAGGAGAAGTGAAAGTACAGTGCGCCTTTGGTCAATCCGGCCGTGTCGACGATGTCGGCGACGCGGGTGCGGGGGTAGCCGCGTTCGGCGATCAGTTCCGCGATGGCGGTGATGGTCGAGTCCCGTGTTCGCCGCGCTCGCATTTGGGTTGCCATGTCGTCCTTCTCGTAGTCGGGGGCTGCACTGTGGCAGCCTTTCGGGTGTCGTGCAGTCCACGACTCGATGGTGAATGCTGTGGCGCGCGATGGGCGTTCAGCGGATATCGATGTCCGCCGCCCCTTGGGGTACGCCGCCGTAGTTGACCAACTCGAACACCTCGCGTTCGGCGTCGAGTGAGGGCAGCCGGCCCTCGGAAGTGGCCAGCGCCATGTTCGTGATGCGGCGTTGAACGGACTGGTCGAGGTCGCTGTAGTGCACGTCGCCGGACGTGGAGAACCAATCGCCGGGCAGTGGCAGGCGATCGTGCACGAACGCGAGGATCGCTGTGATGCGTTGCTTTCCGTCGATCACGCCGTAGCTGTACTGGGTGGGCCCGTCGAAATCGGACTCGAGCCTGCTGTTGAGGATGATCGACGGGATCGGGATGCCGCCGAGCAACGAGAACCACAGGTTCTTCTGCCGGGTGACACCCCAGACGTCTCCGCGTTGGTACTCCGGGTTCATGTCGAGCGTATCGGCGTAGTGGACGAAGAAGTCGATGGGCCGGTTGGCCTGTGACAGTCCGAGCTTCGGAATCGCGATTCGATTCGGCATGTTCGTCAGTTCGCCCGTCATGTGATGTTTCCCCACGATATTATCGTAGCGTAACGAGGACGGTTGTGCATCTGCGAGCCGCGGTAGGTCTGCTCACTGTCGAATCCTGTGGGCATAGGCGACCAAGTCGTCGTGCAGCTGATGCGCCATGACGATGCCGTGAGCGGAACCGGCGAGCGCTGCAGAGAGCCTTTCTCCGTACGTGTGGAGACTGATTCCGAAGCAGACGAGCACCTCGGATGCGTCGGCTCCTCCGTAGGGATGCCACCGCACTGCGAATTCGACGAGATCTGCTGGATCGACGCCTCTTTCGGGGTTTCTTCTTCGCTGCCGTGTTCTCATTGAGACTCCTCGAGGTTGCGTCGAGGCCGCACCGGGCCTCGGGGTGAGCATGTGCGGTGGGTCGTTCGCGGCGTCAGGGATGGCGGCTCTTCGGGCTGTTCGAGCGCCGCATCCTCGTCCCTCGTGGCGGTCCAGTAGGCGACGTCGACGGCGATCAGGTCGTCGAATCCGCACAGCAGCGAGGCGTAGACGGCGTCGCCGCTGCGCGTGATTCCTCGAACCGTTACTGCGACAACCGAAACGGTGGGCCGGGTGACCGTTGCGACGGTGACGATGGCCTGGTCCGGATCGAAGGCAAGATCCAAGGCCGCGTCGTGGATGCGGCAGCCTGCACGTAAATCCAGGACTGGAATCAGAATCGCTCGCGGGTCCACAGTTGCCTCATCTTTCGGATGCGTTCGTCGCCGAATCTGCCTCTGCCACCCTGGGCAAACCAGTTGTTCCCCGCGATATTATCGCATAGGCCAAATGTGCGCCACATCGATGAGCAAGGCTGTTTGGGCGGGGCGGATCGGGGGCCGCGCTCAGCCGAACGAGAATGTCTGACCGACGAGCTCGGTGCGGTCGGTGCAGTCGACGACCTTGACCTCGTGCATGCCGTCGATGTTGGCGTAGATGGCGTCGCCTCGACCGGTGAACGGGAACAGTTCATCGGTCGCCCAGTCTTCGAGGTCGTCGACACCGGGAGGCGGCGGGTTGACGGTGACGGTCTCGGTGCGGGGCGCGAACTCGTCGCCGTTGGCGTAAGTGTCCTCGATCTCGATGGTGATCTGCATGGTGTGACTCCTTCTGTTCAGGTGGCGGTGGGGGGGAAAGTCGACGGCGGTCAGGACGTCACAGCGGGCTCGTCGGCGGCGGTGTCGTCGCCGATCACGCGTGCTCCGTCGACCACGCGGACAGGGAATTGTCGGGTGCGCTCGGTCAGGGCGGTCGCCAGTTCTGCTCGGACCACTCGAGATGGCGACGCGCCCTGCGCGCTGGCCTCGCCGTCACCGGGGTCCTCCGCGGGCGATCTGCGCCATGAGGTGCTGTTGGTCGCCGATTCCGCGGGTGCCGTCCAATGGACTGCGCACCTGCGGCCATGCTGCTCGGACCAGGGCCGTATAGGTCTTGCCTGCCAGCACTGTCACGTCTGTGCAGCTGCCGAGTCCCGATCGCCGGACCTGCGCACGGAACGCCGGCGGCGTGATGGCCAGCTCGTCGCCGATACGGACGTCGTACGGCTTCACCGTCCGGTGGAGCGGGAGGAGTCCGTGGAGGGCGGAAGACGATGCGGATCCGTTCATCTGGCACCATCGCGCGGGCAGCCCGCAGTGCCAGCCGAAGTATGTGCCGTACACAGGGAGGCGGCGGGTGTGGGATGGGGGCTTTTCGTTGCGCCACAGCCGATCAGGACCAGCGGAATGTCTGCGAGAGGTTCGGCGTCCTCGTGGGAGAGGTGTTGCTCGACTGTCCATCCCAGCCAACTCCAGGGCGGGGCGAACGATCGGGTTCCGTTGGGGTTCGGCTCGGTCAGAGATACGCCGTGTCGGAACGCACGGAGTACGAAAGGGCCTGTGCGTAGCGTCAATTCCGTGTTCGGTCGTCGGCATTCGGCTCCGTCGGGCCCGTAGCGAAGTGTGCTGTGTGTGGTTCCGATTGCCGTTGGCTCACCGGTCAGTTCCGTTCCGTGCCGTAGTCCGCATCCCGGCAGGGTGGTCAGTGGGTGGCTCATCAGGAGCGCACGGCCTGGTATGTAGTCGGTGGGTCGCATGGGGACATGATGTTCTATACCTCTGACATTATCGTGGAGAGTCCGGGCGAGGTCGGTGGTCCACGACCGACCTTCTTCGCAGCGTGAGTCGTTCGGGGATCGCCAGGTTCGGCGACGGGCGCACGTGTCGTCACGTCGGGTGCACCGTCGCCGAAGGTGTACCCGCTCCCCCATGAGGGCGAGCGGGTACACCGTGTCCGACCGACACCGTCACCGAGCCGTGCATGACTGAGGGAACGGGTCTCGGTCGGGAGTCGCCGACGAATCGGCAGGTCTTGCCCGTCGCGCGCCACCGCTTCAGCGCGGGATTGGGCACCGGCGGGGTGGTCCGACTACCGGAAGCCATTCGGGGCGCTCCACGTTCGTCCCGAAGTGCTTGCCGGTCGTTGCCACCGTCGCCTGGTGCGCCAGCCGTGGGGCGCGAGGGTCGGTGTCCTTCCCGTCTCAGGTCCTAGGTCGAGTCGGTTTCCATCGTGGCTGGTCTCCAATGCCGTTCCCCCGGCACGTGACACCCGAAGTTGGTGTGTAACACGTGTGCCCTCGTGGTCGATCGAATGTGTGAGGGCTGACCGGATGGTTGGTTTCCATGCCGCCGACGGCGGGCTCTCGTAGGAGTCGTTCAGTGCTTTTGCTGTACGCGACGTCTGCCGGTTCAGGTGGGGGAAGGCCGTCAATCCATTGCCCTCGCCTGAACCGTGCGGGTTGTCAGATCACTCCAGCGACACCCCCTGGCTCGAAGATTTGAGCGTCGGCCCACCCACCCTGGATGCTGGGCGTGTTACGCGTGGGCCGAAGAATGTGTCGCGACAATGCGGAGCGGCATGGGTTGTTCATGGTCGATACGCTCCCCTCAGCGCTCTGTGCAACAGGTGTGATGGTCGTCGGGCGTTTCAGCAGGTGACCGCAACGGGTTCGGTGCTTCCCATGGGTGCGGATTCAGCGCACGCGCGTCGGGAACTCCCCTGTCGACGGGTCGTACCCGTGGTCGAGCATCCAGCTCCAATAGCCGAGGGCGTTGGTGAGCGGGTCCAGGCCGTTCGATCCGACACGGATTTGCGGCGATGTGCGGGCGTGCTGCGTGTCGTCGCGTGTGACGGCTTCGGTGGGCTCGCCGGAGTCGTCGGTGTCATCGCCCTCGGGATCTACCTGCACGGCCGTGCCCTGTTGCCTCGGATTGTCGACCTCGACGAGGAAACCCATCGGGAGACTTCGTCCGGATCGATAGACGGATCCGCGCACCGCTGTCGCACATTGCCGCGTTGGACGCACATCTTTCATACCCCTTGGCCTCCCGACAGAGTTCGTTCAAACCTTCTACGTCTTCGACTTCACCTGTGAAGCAGTCGATTTCCTTGCTTCGCTCGACGTGTGACCTGTTGTCGAATCACCACATTTGCGGACCGCAGGCCATCAAATCTTCTGGAGTGGCTCTGCCGACCTGAATCAAGCCCTGCGACGGGCCTTCTCGTCCCACCGCCGTGATAGTGACATCTACCGGAATCCAGTCGCTGTGGGCGAATCTGACATGAAGAATCAGCTCGGCTACTCGGACGTCGTTGGCGCTGAGGGACTGTCGAATAGTCTCGTATTTCGGCTGATCTCCAGGATGTATCTGGGGAACTTCCGACGCCCACGCGTCGAGGTCCTCACGGGGGTGAGCCAACCATTCTGTGATGATGCCGGATCTCAGGTCCACCAATCCGATGCCTCTGTCCGTGCTCGACATCAGCGCGGCCGTTTCCCTGACCACCTGCCTGTCGGATGTTGGCTGCGGCGGTTCGACGTCGGAAATATCGTGGACCAGCCCGCGGATGACCGGGCCGTTCGACTCGTACGAGCTCCGCACAGTCATGTAGACCCGCCTCAGCTTGTGGTCCTCACCGCGCAGATCGATTTGTCCGCCGAATTGGCTGGCCTCTTCGAGACGCTCTTCGAGCAGATCCCCCACGAATTCGAGGTATTGAGGCTGCTTGTCGAAGGCCTCGAAGAATCGGAAGATCTGTGGAATGACCCGCTCTTCCGGCGCGGCGGGCGTCATGCCGAGGATTTCTTCTTCGATTCTGTTGCCGTGCACGGTGGTGTCGGTCCGAGCGTTCCAACAGAACGTGCCAACGGTTCGACGCGGAGGTATCGACTCATCGGGCCGACCTACCCACAGCTGGACGCCGAAGACCTCTCCGGTACCGCCGTGAATCGGCACACCCTGAACAGCGAACTCGTCACCACTCGGGAGCCGAGCTTGCTTCGAGCGCGGTGTGCGATCTTGGGCAACCTCACTGATGACTTCGAGAATCTTCTCGAGCACGGTGGGGTGGTTGGCGAAAGATCGGCGGGAGAGCTTGGTGAAGTCACGTCGTTTGGCCCCCTCGTACACCAGGGTCGCGGCGGCAGGATCTCCAGTGAGGATCTCGGCGACCATCCAGTCGCGCGCGCCTTTCGAGGTTTCCGCCATCGTGTCCGTCCCGCCTTCGTTCTGAGGTCGGTTCTGCGCGCAGAGACCGACGATGCCCCGTGTCAGCTCCATTGTGACGGGCACGTCAGACATATCCGCAGCAGCCCTACCAGCACGAGGACCCGTTTCGCCGCACACCGGCGATGACTCGGCACGCCGAAGGGGACCGAGGAGCGTGAGGCGGTCGGCCGAGTGGTGAGCGGAAGTTGTGGCTACCAAGTCAATAACCCGCGGCGAGGACGTTCGACAGAAGACAACCGTCCAGAGACGGCAGTTGCAACATCTGGAACCGACATAGTCAAGATTCCAGGGAACTCCGTCGCCGCGGAGCGCTCAGTCATCGTAGCGCCCTCCACCCGAGCCGTCGACCATTCCGGTAGGTTTTTTGTGACAGATCACAGTTCGCAAGACTTCGCCGAACTCGTCGTCAATTCGCGACATCTAAGGTGGCGACCATCCCCCTCCACCACCCACATGACGTCAGGAATGTCTATGCCCGAGCCCACCAGTCTTCAGATCTCACCCGCGGATCGTGCATTCTGGGATTGCAGCTTCGACAACCGTCTCGCCAACTTCGAGTCGCTGAGAAAACGTGAGTCGATCGAGTTCCACGCGGAGGACTCCGGACCCGGATTCTGGTCTGTCGTCTCCTACGACGACATCGTCCGAATCGAACGGGATCCCGAAACATTCAGCAACGCAAAGGGCTTCACCATCATGGACATGCCCGCGGAGATCCTGGAGTTCGCAGCGTCCATAGTTGCCATGGACAATCCGCGCCATCGCCGCCTCCGCAACATCGTCCAATCTGCATTCACGATGAAGGCCGTCACCGAGCTGCAGACGAACATCGCGCTGTACGCAGACCACATCGTCGACGAACTTCCGTCGACGGGCCAGTTCGAGTTCGTCGACCTCGTGTCCAACAGACTGCCGCTGTACGTCATCTGCGAGCTGCTCGGAATTCCGGAATCGGACCGGCAGGTGATTCTTCGGCTGGCCGACGAAGTAGTCGGGGCGACCGATCAAACCTTCTCGCATTCACCTGGCGGCTCGAACGCACTCGCCGAGATCTACGGTTACGCACTGGACTTGGGCAACAGAAGACTCGCTGACCCTACAGATGACCTGACCTCGCGGTTGGTCCATGCGACGGTCGACGGGGACAGACTCACGCCGTCCGAGTTCGGCAGTTTCGTCATCCTGCTCGTTACCGCGGGAGGCGACACCGCCCGCCAAGCGATCTCATGGGCCCTGCACCTGCTCTCGGAGAATCCCGGCAAGCGCGATGTTCTGCTCGAGGACTTCGACACTCATATCGGGCCCGCGATCGAGGAGATAGTCCGTTGGTCCTCACCCGTGCCGTACATGCGGCGCACGGCTACACGCGAGGTACAGATCGGCGGAGCGACCATCGCCGAGGGGGACAAGGTTGTCCTGTGGTATCTCTCGGGCAACCACGACGAGCGGGTGTTCTCCGAGCCCGATACCTTCGACTTCACTCGCTCGAATGTGTCCGCGCACATCGGTTTCGGGGCGCGCGGACCGCACCACTGCCTCGGCGCAAATCTCGCTCGCGTCGAGATCGGGTCCATGCTGCGGTCGCTGTTCACCCGTTACCCCGACCTGCGGTCGGTCGGTCGGCCCGAGCTGGCGTTGTCGGCCTTCACCAGCGGAATCACATCGCTGCCCGCTCAGCTGTCCTGAGATCGATCAAACATCCAGAAATGCCCCGGTAGGCCCTCTTTTCGGCCTGCCGGGGCATTTCTACTCAGATCGCCGCAACGTGAATCGATCCCACCCGGAGTAGCGCTCTCATTTCGTCGGCGGGAACCGGCTTGGAGTACAAAAAGCCCTGCGCGCGCGTGCATCCCATGCTGTGAAGTGCATCGCGTGCCTCCCGTGTTTCGACGCCTTCGGCTACGACTTGCAGCCCGAATGCCGCCGCCAAGTCGAGGACCGCGTTCACGACTGCGCGATCCTGCTCATCGGTCCCGAGGTTCTGGACGAACTGTCGGTCGATCTTCACAGCGTCGACGGGCAGCACTTTCAGGTGCGCCAGCGAGCTGTAGCCGGTTCCGAAGTCGTCGATGGCCACCGCGACGCCGATGGACCTGAGCGTGTCGAGAATGTACGCCACGCGGGTGGTGTCGTGCACTGCCGCGGTTTCTGTGATTTCGAGCCGAAACCGGCTGGTGGACAGCGTGTTCGATTGCAATGTTTCGGCGACGACGTCGACGAAGTCAGGTTCCAACAGTTGTGCTGGTGAGACGTTGACACTCATGACGACGTCGAGATCGGGCATCTCGCTGACCCACCGTGCGTACGTCGACGCAGCATGGTTGAGCACCCATCGGCCAAGAGCGCCGGCGAGATCGGATGCCTCGGCGACCTCTACGAATGCCGACGGTGGCAGGAGACCGCGGGTGGGATGTTGCCATCGCACGAGCGCTTCGATACCGACGATCTGCCCGCTCGATAGGTCGATTTCGGGCTGATAGTGCAGGATCAATTCGTCGCCGCGGATAGCGTCTCTGAGGTGCATTTCCACGTCGTTGTGGAGGGTGTTCTGCGCTCGAATCTCGGCGTCGAACATCACGATGCAATTTCCGCCCGAGCGTTTGGCCGACAGGGCCGCGTAGTCGGCGTTGGCCAGGACTTCGTCGACGTCGTCGACGCCCGGTGAGGCCGAGATGACACCGACACTGGCGGTACGGCTGATCATGTCTCCGCTCGCCGACACCGTGGTGTCCGCGACCGCATCGAGCACCGTTCTGGCGATATCGAGCGACGACTGGGTTTTGGTGCCCGACTCCGAGGCTGGTGGATCGACGACGACCACGAATTCGTCGCCGCCCCAACGCGCGATCAATGCGTCGGGCCCGAGTGCTGCCCGCAGTGTGTGGGCCAGTGACCGCAGGTAGCTGTCCCCTGCTGTGTGGCCGTAGAAGTCGTTGAGGGCTTTGAGGCGATCGAGGTCGAGGTATATGACGGTCGATGGCCTGCTGTGGTCGCTGCGGTCGAGCCGGCGTTTGAGGTCGTGCTCGAGCCCGCGGCGATTAGCCAGTCCCGTCAAGGTGTCCTGCACGGCGGCTGCGCGGAGAGACTCTTCAGCTGTGATCCTGGCTTTGACCTGAGCGAGGAGGGTGGAGATGGCGGCCAGCGCTTCGATTTCGTGGTCGGCCCAGTCGCGATCGCCGATCTGGATCAATCCGACCCACCCGATCGGTTCGGTGGTCACCAGCGGCACCACAGCCATCGACGTCGCTTTGAAGCCGGACGCTTTCTCGACGCGCTTGCGGTATTCCTCTGTCTCGGGCTGTGGCCGGAAGATCCGCGGAACCGTGAGGTTCTCGCACATCGCGAAGACCGGGTCGTCCTGGAAGAACACCACACCGAGGGGGTCTGGATCGGGTGCGTCGGGTCGTGCGGGCCATTCGGCGATCATGGTCGATGACCTGTTGGATCGGTCGTGATGCCGAAGGTAGCTGGAGTGAACGCCGAAGTACTCGACGATCGAGCGGAGAACTCGGGTGTAGGCGGCGTGGACGGTATCGGCGTCGACCGCCACGAGTTCCGACGCGACCTCCGTGACGAGGTGTTCGAGAGTGCGATGTCGCACCACGATGTGGACCCCTTTCTCCGATGCCAGCGCATCCGGTGGCCCCGGTTTCGCCATGGGGTCGGTCGTCCCAGGTGCTGCAAGCTCCCCGGACAGCGCGGACCCATCGGGAGACTGTAGCCAATCCCACGATGCGATGACCGTGTTCAGGGCGGCGGGCGGCGCGGGCCGGATATCAACGGTTGCTGTGCCGGGGCGGCGGTGGCGGTGCTCCGCGGTCGTGTGGGAGAACGAAGTAGCAGCGTCTCTTGCTGCCCTGCGATCGGGCCAGTTCGACACCAAGATTCAGTCATTTACGTTGCTGGGCAACATGTTTCGAGTTGCCCTTGATGTGCGGTTGCGAACACGGGGCGGGATGGCCGGCGCGATCGCGGCCGCGCTGCACTGAAGGCGGCAGTCGGTGTACTCCACGTACACACCGCGTGCGCCGCCTTCAGCACCGCATACGGACTTATCCGGCCGATCCGCTACCGATCAGGGGGATCCACCACCACAGCTGGTTGAAGGGGAAGAACATGGTTTCGTTCCTTTCGGGTGACCCCGTGGGAGCTGACGTATCGATCCGACTGCTGACCTGCCGGATGCGGAGTGGGTGACCGCATCGTGCTTGTCAGGGGCACGTCGAGGGCACTCCACGCATCCGGACGGCTCGCGGTCGACCCCGATTCTTCCGGGTGCCTCGCGCGCGTGTGGTTGCGATCGGTATCGAAACGCCTACCCTCGTAAGGGTCGTTGTTCGGTGCTTTTGCTGTACGCGACGTCTGCCGGTTCGGGCGTGGGCTGGCCGTCAATCCATTGCCTGCGTCCGAACCGTGCGGTTGTTAGACCATTCCAGGGACACCTCCTCGATCGTGTCCCTGCGCGCCTGACATCTCACCGGTGCGCGCGTGGTGAGCCGACTGTGCCAGGGCGAGCCGCTGCGACGGTGCCGTGTGTACGAGTCGGAGATTCGCCCGTTTCCGGGAAGTTATCGAGTAGCGGTTCATGGGTGTTCGTCCCTCTGTTCGGCGTGATGACGACAGCACAAATAACCCTGTGCATTTCACCGCGCTCGGCCCAATGATTACGACCGGCGGGACGCCCACGAGGGGCTGTAGCAAACCCACCCTAAACCGACACTCTCGGCATGAGCAACCGTGTGTTGGCGTGTTTACCGATAAGTCCTGATCAGCCATTCGGTACCTCGAGGTCGTCGATGACTCTTACTTGTAGGAGTGCTGCGGTGGTCTCTTGGTCGATCGCGACCAACGATGCAGTGACGTTGAGCCACGTCCAGGTCCCGTCCAGCGCGCGGACCCGGAGGCGTCCGTTGGTGCGTTGGCGGGCCAAACCCTTGGCCATCTCGATCATCGTGGCGTGGTCATCCGGGTGTACTTCCGGCTCCGGTTCGCTCGTGACCTTCTGCCAGGCGATTCCGGGTGCCGGAGCTCCCATCCACCGGATCAAGCGAAGCGATCGGAGGTCCAGCAGGGCTCGGTATTCACCTGGGTCGGTCAATGCATCGAGCACGCGGTGTTCGAGGAGGACGATCTCGGGCGCGGCCGTGACGTTCGGGTCACCGCCGATGTCGACGCTGAGCCCACGCGCGACCATGTGCGTGTGGCCCTCGGGAGTCGTCTCCCGGTAGATCCGGCACGAGAAGTGTGCGGGCCACTTCGAGCCGTCCTGCCGAGTCACCGACCACTTCCCTTGGTGGACGGTTCCTGCTTCGGCCGTGATGATCTTCTTGATCGCCACCGATTCGGCCGAGTCCGTGTCTACCTGCGCGAACATCGCGGCAAGGCTTCGTTCCTGGCCCCAGAATTCCTGCGGTATGTCGGCCATTTCGGCCCACTCACGGCTTCCGAGCGCTGTCATCGTGGTCAAGTTGATTCGCCAGGCTCCAGCGGCGGGAACTGGCGGCGGTGGGGTGCGGCCGGACCAGTACCACGCGCCATGCAAGCGGTCGTTCACCCGCAGGGCCCGAGCGTGCACGAATCGACCGTCCGATTCGACCGCGATATCGTCACTTCCGCGCCGAAGCTCCATCATGACGGCGCGAACATGTTCTTCCGCGCCGCGGGACTTGAGCCGGTGTCCGATCGGTGTGAACTTCTCGGTCGACCCGACATGTTGATAATCGACAGCGATGAGTCGTCGAAATGCTCCACCAATACCCATTGAGCACCCTTGTCAGCCACAGATCCCCGACCTCCTTTCTGTTGTTCGAGCCAAATTGCTGGAGACACACTATGCCGTCGACCACAATCGACCTCAGTAATACAACGTTGAACCATGCCGACTACACAGCACTGGGCCCGGTGCATCGATGGACGTCACCGAACGGACAATCGGGATGGATCGTCGTCGGCCGGCCGGAGGCCCGAGCTGCGTTGACCAACGCCGCGTTGGCCAAAACCCCTTCCGCCATGGCAGGCAGGCAGGCGTCCACGGGATGGAAGGAGGCCATCACCGCACCGATGCTCTCGCACATGCTCGCTCACGACGGCCCCGAGCACGTGCGGCTGCGTCGAACTGTGTCGCGGTTGTTCGCCGCCGGTGCCGTCGATCGATTCGATACGACCATCGCGGCGGCCGTGTCGGAACGGATCACTGGACTGCCTCCCATCGGACATCAGGTCGACTTGGCGGCTGAGTACTCCAAGCCGATTCCCTATGACATTATCACATCGATTTTGGGAATCTCCGATCTTTCGTTGGTCGAGTCGTCGCGCCTATTGTCCGATGTACTGCTCACCCCACCTCGTCAATTGCAACGAGCAGGCGTCCGTATGGCCCGAAAGCTTCTGTCCGAATTGCTGATTCGACATGTCATCCGTCGGGACGATCTGATGGGCATACTCGCGCGCGATCCCGACCTGACGTGGCAGGAGGCTTTGTCCACAGCAGCACTCATACTCATCGCAGGCCACGAAACGACATCGGGTTTGATCACAGCGGTCTTCTACGAATTGCTCCGGGACGACCGAAAGGCGCTGCAGTCGTATCGAACCGGCGATCTCACGATGAGCGAGGTGACGCGTAGAGCCCTGACCTGCCATCCGCCACTTCCCATCGCCACGATGCGAGTCGCGTCGTCTCCCTTGACGATCGCCGATACAGACATCGCCGCGGGTGACCTCGTACTGGTCTCGCTCCGGGCTCCCGAGCCCAGCACGAGCTGCCCCCATTCGGCAGCCGCCGCCTCGCACATGTCCTTCGGGTACGGGCCGCACTACTGCGTGGGGTCGCACCTGGCACTGAAACAGACCGCTGCAGCCGTCGAGGAGCTCCTTCTGGCGCGCCCGGACATCCGACTCGACGGCCCGCCGGTGTGGCGGAAGGGAGTCATGTTCGGTGGCATCGAGCAGCTTCCCGTCCAGTTGTAGCCGTGTTCACGCCACCCGTGTTCCACGTATCTGCATGGTTCGCAGTAACTCTCGCGTTGCGAGGCAATCGTCGACCGCGCGGTGCCCGCCGTTGAGCTTTCGCCACCGACGCTCCCCGTTGAACGACGACCGCGCATGCATCGCGCACCACCATTGCGCGTCCTCGACCACGGGAGCGATGCCGACCGCGTCGGCGTGACGGGCCAGGACTCCTCGGTCGTACCCTGCGTTGTAGGCGATGACGGGGCGGCCCCGCAGGACCGCTGTGAGCGTCGGAGCCAGCTCCACCAGCGCGGGCGCGCCCGCGACATCGTGATCGACCAGACCGTGAACGGCCGACGCACTCGCCGCGATCGTCGAGCCTCGGGTTCGATCAGAGACTCCATCAGCACTGCGCCGGTCTTGAAGTCCACCACCGCGACTTCGATGGCCAGCCCATCGAAGTCCGTTGTCTCCGTATCGACGATCACGGCCCCGCGACGAGCGAGCAGGGCAATTTCCCTGCGGACCTTCCATCGGCGTATCGGACTCGCCGCGGTATGGGCCACTGATCGAAACGTCATAGCTAGCAGGCTATCTCGACCCTCCGACAGAAATTCTCTTTGCCGGCCGCCGGTGCACTCGCAGGGCTGAGGTGCGAAGTAGCTCTATCGTCCGGTACACCGCGAGCGCACCGTGCACATGTCATTGACGCTCTTTCAGGGGGAAGAGAGTATCGACTGCGGTTCTGAGGCTCTGCGTCGCCAGGGCGTCGACGCCACCAGCTGGCTGCTTGCCCAGGAAGCCATTGACCTCCCCCGCGAGTCTGATCCCGGCGTCGGCGGCGTCCTTGGCGGCGTCGGCGTCCTGTTTGGCCTCGTCGGCTTGCTTCTTCGCCACCTCTGCGGTGCCGCGGTTCACTTCTCTGCCGAACAGCCAGCCGACCGCCGCGAACACGATGGCTTCGAGGCCGCCGACTATGTAGGCGTATCGACTCCACACCATTTCCGTCGTACCTTCGTCGTCGGCCTCGGTGAACAGCCAAACGCTCAAGACGAGGAACACCACGACGAGGGCGATCGCCACGACGAACAGCGGCCAATAGCCATTCCCATCCGCGTCTGGCGTCTTCCCATTCTCTTCCCCACGTCCGAACATCCCGATCGCCCCTTCCAGTCGGTAACAACGGATGAGTTGGTACTACACCCGTCCCTGCCTGGTCGGCGGCGATTCGGTCATACTGGACTACGTCCGGTCAGGCCACGCAGTCGGATAGCACCACGACGGGGTGCTTCAGTCCCGCCAGATGTCGGCGGCGGTATCTCCGGCGAACTGGCGCAGGGCCGCGATGTCGCTGTGGCTGTCGAATCCGTATTCGGTGGCGAGCATGTCCAGGTCGCTCATGAACCGTTCGTAGCTGACTCGGTGCCCTGCGGCGAATGCGGCGACGTCACGCCCGATACCACTGGTTTCCGGGTAGTCGGCCGCCAGTTTGCGTGCTTCGGCGAGGGTCATCGCGCTCGTTCCTCTCACAGTTCATATCGCTGATTATTCGTTGTACCGCAATGCGATTCCCAGCCGAGGCAGATGCCGCGGGCGACGTCTATCGCTGCGGTATTGCCACGGCTTACCGCACCGCCGCCCGAGGCGGACGCACTCTGTGCAGTCTGACAGTTGCTGCCGGCCCGGTCTGCAACGGCCACCACGTCACCGGTTTCGATCTGCGATCCAGGGGCAGTCGGGCGTCTCGAACTGTCAGGGACACCAGATCGAGACCGCGGTTGTCGAGGTCGAGCATGATCGCCGTCAGGTGCGACGAGTGCGGGTAGTCCTTACCGTCGTCGAGGGGGTAGGCGAGCTCTACCAAGGTGTTCGCCGATGCCGGCCCCGTGAGGTCACGTCGTAGACGATGGCCGCTGTATCGACGCTGTCTGCGAAACCTGTCATCGTGGCACGCCCGTTCTTCGGAGTGGAGACATCGCTTCCATCGGCTCTGGGCACTGTCGGTCAGCGCATTTCACGTCGAACCGTGTCCTGCGGGCCGTAGTTGATGCCCGAGGGAATGTCGCCGCCGACGATCCCGACGAGGACCGAGTCTTCGTTGATTCGTTCGACACTCTCGACGGTGTAGATGTAGATCTCGTCCGTGGAGAACGGATGCGGCTGCCATTCGTCGTTGCGCTCGTGCACGCGATCGCCTGCTTGGAGCTCGAGTACCGGGGCTGTGACAAGGTCTGCCATTTCGGTGCCTTTCTCGGTGCATTGCTTCCCAGGTCAGCAATCAGCGTGTGTGCCGCACGCAACCGTCTTACGCAGGCCTGCCGACGTAGGCGTCGGCGTCTTGGGTCGACTGTGCTCCGACGAAGCATTCGGGGTGCTCGGAAACGATGCGATCGAAAGATTCCCCGAACAAGGCCGCGACCGTCGTGGCGGTCGTGGTGCGTGCAGACTCGAGGTTGTTCCGGCGGCGCATCGCTGCAATGACGCTCCCGTGCTCCTCGACGACGTGCGTGTTCCAGTGCGGGTTGTATGCCACGACGAAGAACATCGGGCCGACCCCTACGTCCTGCATGGGCGCATTCGGATCGGGGCCGCGTCCGTGATGCCAGGTCTGTGCACCGTCGACCGCGTCGGAGTGGGGGTCAACGGACTGCAGTGTCGGCGTCGGACACATCCACCTCGTGGCTTCCGCTCACGTGGTGTTCGGTGATGTCGATGTCGACTCCGGCCTTGTCGCTGGGGTGGCTGATGTAGAGAGCCACTGACGACCCGCCTGCCGTGTGGTTCACCTGCCAGAGCTTGCCTGTCACTGCCGCACCGGTCGCTGGGTCGTCGAATGCGACTTGTCGGCCTCTGTCCGATTCGGCCAGTTCACTGCACTTCAATTCTGCCCCCTACTCGACCACCATAAACACTCGATAACGAGCATTTCCGGGACTATACAAGCCGTGTTCACATTTCGCCCGGAGAGTACCGCATATCAACCCGATACACCGCTGACTGAGAACAATTGCCGCGCCGCCCGAGAAGGCACTCGATCAAGACTGGGCAGTATCATAATCAACCTGACCTGGACCGCTGTAAACCGGTGAATATCTGTTCGGATGTCGATACCAACATGACAGGATTCAAACACCCGACTTCATATGCACGCTGAACACCACCTCATAACGCTCGAACACAACCTCATCCTGGCCTGTACATGTTGGTACGCTGCCCTCGGAGGCCTGGTAGGACTGAAGGTGATCGATACCGTTGATTCAGGAGGGTGCAGGTCGGCCCACGACGAGCGAGACCCCGACGAGATCGAGATCGAGCGACTGCAAGAATTCCTGACGGGAATCGCGGGTTCTATTCGATATTATCGCGATGAAAAGCAACGATGAAATGAACCAAGGAGCGAAGACGTGGCTACGAGAAGTCCTGAGCGAACAGAGTTCTTGAGTGACATCCTGATCGCCGCGACTGGCGGCATCGGCTATTGGGCGCAGGTCGCCGAGCCAGAGAGCCTGCTCGAGAAGGTCCGATCGAGAACGCCTATCGAGTCGATACGCCTGACGGATCAGGAGGATTCGTCGAAGGCACACACCGTCACTCTCGACGATGTCGCCCGTGGCCTGTCGCTGCTGTCCAGCGGAACGCTGAACTACTCCAACATGGGCTACAGCGAGACCCCCGCGCGCCTTCGCGCACTCGACAAGTCCGACGGCGACGATTCCGATTACGACGCTTCCGATGCCGACGCGATCGTGCAGGCCGCCATCTTCGGGAAGGTCGTATACGGATAGCCACACCCTCAGTGCCGACGCACTGCACTCCTTCCCCACCGCCCTACCCGAGAGGCCAACGTCCAGATGTTCAGTTCAGTTGCAAAGACGGCCGGCGAGCTGTTCCCAGACAGCACGATTCAGATGACCTTTCGACGCCGCACCCGCGCTGGCTTGTGTTCTCTCGTCGACGCGGTTCGCGCCGGCACCGACGATCTGATGATCGAGACCGGGGGTCCGGACGGCGGCGTCGTCGAGTCTGACGGGGATTGGCCGAGACTCGCCGAGGTGCGGTTCGAGGAGTACGGCTCGACCATTCTCGGACCCGATAGCCTCGAATCGAGGTCGCACGTCGTGGTGAATGCGCAGTGAGCGGCTCGAGTTCGTTCACGGTGTCGGATAAATTCGCACCAGGCACTCCAGTTGTCCTTCGAGAGGACCTCGCGTCCGGCCGCGACGACATCATCACCGGTGAGGTCCAATCCCCCGGCGAGCCCGCATGGACTCCGTGCGAACATCAGGTCGACCCGCCGGACAGCGGCATGGTGGTCGTCGTGTGGCCATCGCTTCCCGAAGGGCTCAACGCGCCGCACTGGGAGTACGCCTCGGATCTTGTCGCCGTCGATCGACGATGACGGCTCGCGATTGGATCGATTTCAATGTCGCCCGGCCAGACACCCGACCACGACGGAAACCGGCGGGCACGAGGCGGCATTCTTTGCACCACTTAACGGCCTATTTTCCGGCCGTTCTCCCATACATTCTTCTCAGGTGTTGGCGCGTCTTTTCCTATGTGTTCTCGGACCATTTTCGTCGTGTGGGATCACGTCAGTCCCCGGTCCAACCGCCCGGCATCTCGACCGGAATCACAGCTCCCGCGGGGTGCGGATGGTCTCCGCGACGCACGGCCGACCACGACAAAATTTTGCGGAGGTGCAGGGTGTCGACCAGCTCGCGGCCCGGCCGAGTCGCGGCCATCGAACGCAGGATCCATCGCTCGCCCTCGACGGCGATGCACACTACCGATGATCCGTCCGGGGCAGTTGCGACTGTCTCGATACCCCATGGGCCTACTCTCTCGACAACTTCCCCCATCGACCGAGCTACCTCGTGATTCGCCCGCCTCAGTACTTCGCTGTACCCGCCGGACCGGGGCACCGCGTACACCGTCAGAGCAATGTGGGCACCGGTGCTGGTACGCAAGGTCAGACTCTCGAAATGGTCTCCGCGGCGGGTGACCCCAACGCGCGTCTGCTCGGGCACCGGGATGATGAGCGGTCCGCAGTCGACGATCGTGAGTATCTCGCCGCCAGCACGAATCGTGTGGCCGTTGTGGCTGGTGAGGCCTGCTGGATGGTCGACCGGGCCGTCACCGAAACGGGGTCTTCTCCGAGGTATGGAGTGTGTCACCATCTCTTATGCTGTAGTTTCTTTACCGGTGGACAGTATCTCGATCAGACTGTCGGAATCGCCGCATGATCGGCTTACCCGTGTTAGAGCAAATATGCGCGAGTTAACGATGTACCCTTGCATACGACGTATTGCGTTAATGAAAGGACCACCCTCGCGATGGAGATAATCGAAAAGCGGCTCGTCGACGACGTGCTTCACGCCGCGGGGG
>NZ_BAOX01000075.1:0-18600 GCF_000813105.1 Rhodococcus sp. BS-15
CGCGTCGGACCGCTGCTCGAACTGCCGTCGATCGTGCCGACCGAGCCCGAGACCGTTGCCGCACGTGGAGCGGCACTGACTGCGCGACCGCATTCGCGCACGCGAACCGGAACACGACGAGCACCGGACGCCGGCCGGCCGGCGGAGTCCGCTGCGTCGATCGCATCCACGTCGCAGGTTCGCTCGGAACCCGTGTCGCCTCCGGTACCGCTTCCGCTGCCTGCGCCGGTCCGACCGGTTCCGGCTCGCACGGAATCTCAGCACGCCGCCCCGCCCGTACCTGTCCAGGCTCCTGCGGCAGCGCGACCTGTGCCCGCCCGTCCCTGGATCGCGGCGGCACCGATCAGCGAGGGCTCGAAGGCTCAGGACACGGTTGCCGAGCCCACCGCCACGGCGGGAGAGTTCGCTTCCTCGAGATTCACCGACTCATCCGACTCCGTTGCAGTCGATTCGGTTCCGGAGACGTCACCGGTAGTGGAAGATGTTCTCGACGACCACGTGCAGGGGGTGCGGGTCGACGGGGAGGTCGTTGCGTTGAGCGCGAACACGGGGGATTCGTCTGCCGAGAGTTCTGCTGCCGGGTCCGAGGCAGCCGACGACGGCAAGCCTGTTCCGTTCCAGCTGAAGAACGTCTACTGGCTCGACGCCGATTACGACGACGACGACGGCGAGGACGATCGCACCCGGGCTCGGCGCAAGCTTCGCACCGGAGGTGTTCTCGCGCTCGGTCTTGCGTTGGTGGTCGGCCTTTCCGCGTTCATGCTCACCCAACAGAACACACCGCAGGTGGTCGACACCTCGGTCAGTCGCAGCCAGACCGAAGCTCCTGCTGTCACCACCACGGTGGCTCCCACACCGGTGATACCCGCTCCTGTCCTGCCGCCGCCCGCGCCCGCGCCTGCACCGACCACGACCGTCGAACCGACCACGGTGCCGCCGGAGACCGAGGTCTACCAGGAGCCGTGGACGCCGGAGCCGACTACGGCCACGGCCGAGCCTGCTCCGCCGCCGCCCGTCGAGACCGTTCCTCCGACGACGCAGCAGCCGCCTCCGCTGATCCCGGGTTTCCCGGACTTCACGTTGCCGGTGTTCCCGCCGGTTGCTCCTCCCGCTCCCTGATCGAACTCACTTGTCCGCGTGTGTGTTTCGCGGTCGGATGTGCTCGAAGATGAGGATGGTCTCGGTGGCGGCCACGGCAGGGTCGGCACTGAGATTCTCGACGACGAAGTCACGAAGGGTGGCGGTGTCGACGGTCGCCACATGCACCAGGAAGTCGTCCGCACCGGCTATGAAGTAGATGTTCAGCGTCTCCTTCCGCGAGGCGATCTTCGATCCGAATTCGCTGATGCGCCGTCGAGCATCCGCTTGCAGCCGAACCGAGATCATCGCTTGGATGCCCTGGCCGAGAGCCTCGGGATCTATCTCGGCGTGAAAGCCGCGGATGACGCCACGTTCGACGAGGGCACGAACTCGGGCCAGTGCGGTGGATGGCGCTACACCGGCCGCGGCAGCGAGTGCGTTGTTGGGTGTGCGGGCGTCGCGGCGGAGCACGTCGAGCAGGATGTGGTCGATTCGGTCCAGTGGGATCGGCCGAACATCGTTCGGCTGGGACCCTTTGCCGCCCGTCTCGAACGAACTATTGCTCACCATTTTCGGAGTGTACAGAATTATCTTCACTTCCGTTGCGGCTATTCCGTAGATAATTCATAGTTGGCCTACACGGATGGAGCCCCGGCTTCACGTCACCCACCACCGAGGAGGCCGCCATGAAGATCGGAATTCCACGCGAGATCAAGAACCACGAATACCGGGTGGCCATCACCCCGGCGGGCGTGCACGAACTGGTCTCGCGAGGACACGAAGTGATCATCGAAACCGAGGCAGGGGCCGGATCGTCGTTCACCGACACCGACTACAAAGCCGCCGGCGCACAGATCCTCACCGATGTCGACGAGGTCTGGGAGTCGGCCGACCTCCTGCTCAAGGTCAAAGAACCTATCGCCGAGGAGTATTCGCGTCTGCGCAAGGGGCAGGTGCTGTTCACCTACCTGCATCTCGCCGCATCCAAGGAATGCACCGATGCGCTGCTGGAGTCGGGTACCACAGCCATTGCATACGAAACCGTCACTGCTGCAGACGGTTCGCTTCCGCTGCTCGCTCCGATGAGCGAAGTTGCCGGACGCCTCGCCCCGCAGGCCGGTGCCTACCACCTGATGTCGAGCGAAGGCGGACGTGGAGTTCTGATGGGCGGAGTACCCGGAGTGCGCCCTGCCAATGTCGTCGTCATCGGAGCCGGCGTCTCCGGAAAGAACGCCACCGCAATAGCTTTCGGCATGCACGCCGACGTCACCGTGCTCGATCTCGATGTGAAGGCGCTACGCGCCATCGACGATCAGTACCGCGGGGCTGTCAAGACGCTGGTATCGAACGCCTACGAGCTCGAACAGGCCGTTCTCGCAGCGGATCTCGTCATCGGCGCAGTGCTGGTGCCGGGTGCCAAGGCACCGAAGCTGGTGTCCAACAGCCTGGTTCAGCGCATGAAGCCGGGTTCGGTTCTGGTCGACATCGCCATCGATCAGGGCGGCTGCTTCGAGGATTCGCACGCGACCACCCACGCCGATCCCACGTACAAGGTGCACGAGTCGGTGTTCTACTGCGTCGCCAACATGCCCGGTGCCGTTCCGCGCACCTCCACCTACGCGCTCACCAACGCGACCCTGCCGTACGTGGTCGCACTCGCCGACAAGGGTTGGGAAGCTGCATGCGAGGCGGACTCGGGTCTCAAAGCCGGACTGAGCACGCACAACGGTGCCTCGCTCTCGGAGACCGTCGCGGCTGCATTCGCCTGAGCGGGTGAGCGGCTCCGCCGCACGTGCATAGAAACTCGTAGCCCACTACGAACTTCTGCTCACATGGGTCGCAGCCGCTCTCACGCACTGTGGCGGCCGGAGCGCCGGGTTTTGCGGGTGGATACCGCGGCCCGGCGCTCTGCTCGGTTCGAGGGTCCTGTGACGTTGATGGGACGCGCGAGCAGCACGGCGATCGCCGTGGTCAGCGGAACCGACAACGCCAGCGCCACACCGCCCACCGCGGAGCGCACGATCTCGATGGCCACCGAATCTCCGGTGAGCACGTCCTGGATCGACCGGTCGGCGACGCTGAAGAGCAGCAGCAGCGGCAGCGCGCCACCGGCGTACGCGAGCACGAGCGTGTAGACGGTGCTGGCGATGTGGTCACGCCCCACCCGCATCGTGGCAGTGAAGATCTCGCGTCGCGATGCCGTCTCGTCCACCGAGGCGAGCTCGAAGGCGGCCGACGCCTGCGTGATCGTCACGTCGTTGAGCACTCCGAGTGAGCCGATGATGAAGCCGGCCAACAGCAGGCCGGTGACGCTGACGTTGCCGATGTATGTCTGGACGGCGGTGTTCTGTTCCTCGGACAACCCGGTCAGGTGGGTCATGCGAATGGCGACGTAGGACAGCACCGCCGCCACCGCCATGGAGGTGAGAGTGCCCAACAGCGCCGAGCTGGTGCGCAGATTCACCCCGTGCGCCAGATACAGCACGGCGTAGAGGATCACCGCCCCGGCGACGAGGGCCACCGGAATGGCGGGTGCACCGTCGAGCAGGGCGGGCAGCATGAACACCACCAGCACGGCGAACGCGATGAGCAGGCCCACCAGTGCGCGGAATCCCCGCCAGCGGGCGACGACACAGATGACCACGGCGAACACACCGACGATCAGTGCCAGCGGCAGCCCGCGCGAGTAGTCGTTGAAGGAGTAGCGGACCCCACCGGCGGGGTCGGTCTGCACAACCAGCCGAATGTCCTCACCGGCGCTCAGGGTCGGTTGGCCGGGACCGGGCGCGATCTCGAGTACCGTCCGCTTGCCTGCGTCCTCACCGGTGGTGATATCCACGATGCTGCGCTGACATTCGTACGAGTCGTTGACTGCAGGCGTCGGGTCGCCGGTGAACGCTCGGCCTGCGTCGGGACTGCCGCAGGGCCCGATGCTCTGCGAGGTGATGGTGCCGGCCTCGGTGGACACCGCACCTCCGCCGGAGGTCTGGAACGGCAGCGGGATATCGATGCTCTGCTGGCTGGGCCACAGAGCGATGGCACCGCCGATCACGGCGATCGCAATGGCGACCAGGAGTCCGACGACGACCTTGGCCGCTACCGGCCCCAACGGCACCGGTGCGTCACTGTGGCCGTGCCCGTGACCATGCCCCACCTGAGATCCGAGGCTCGGCTTACTGCCGTCGGGAGGATTGCCGTGTGATTCCACGGTGCCAGGCTAGTGGCCGATGCGAGGAGCTCGGTGGCGGGGAGCAGGGGGGGCGTCCCCCGCCACCACCTGACCGACCCGGGGGGGAGGGGTACGACCAGGCTCGCGGGCACCGAAGTGCCGTCCGCCAATGTACAGATCATTCGTCGTTCAGGCGTGATCGCCCCGATGTTTTGTGCATCACTTTCAACTACTTTTCGGTAACTTGGCGTCTCACTGCTTGTACGACGCGAGGAAGTTACCGAACCTCTCGATCGCCACGGCCAGATCTCGTGCCCACGGCAGGGTCACGATGCGGACGTGATCATGGCCGGGCCAGTTGAATCCGGTGCCCTGAACCACCAGGATCTTCTCCTGCAGCAGCAGATCCTGGACGAGCTTCTCGTCGTCGTAGATCTCGTGCACTTCGGGATCGAGGCGCGGGAACGCGTACAGCGCACCCCGTGGCTTGACGCACGAGACGCCGTGGATCGCGTTGAGCTTCTCCCACGCGACGTCGCGCTGCTCGAGCAGGCGGCCGCCGGGCAGGATCAGATCCTCGATGCTCTGATATCCGCCGAGTGCAACCTGAATGGCATGTTGCGCTGGCACATTGGGGCACAGCCGCGTCGACGCGAGAAGGTCGATACCCTCGATGAAACCTGCGGCGTGCGCCTTCGGTCCGGTGATCGCCAGCCATCCGGCGCGGTAACCGGCCACTCGATACGCCTTGGACAGTCCGTTGTACGTCAGGCAAAGCAGATCGGGAGCCAGGCTCGCCAGCGAGGTGTGCTCTGCGTCGTCGTAGAGGATCCGGTCGTAGATCTCGTCCGCGAGCAACAGCAGCTGATGCTTGCGTGCCAGATCGACGATGCCCTGCAGCACCTCCTTCGAGTACACCGCGCCCGTCGGGTTGTTGGGATTGATCACCAGCAGTGCGACGGTCTTCGGGGTGATCTTGGACTCGATGTCGGCCAGGTCGGGATTCCACCCGTTCTCCTCGTCGCACATGTAGTGCACGGCCTTGCCGCCGGACAGCGTCGTCATCGCCGTCCACAGCGGGTAGTCCGGGGCCGGGATCAACACCTCGTCACCGTCGTCGAGCAACGCCTGCATCGTCATCGTGATGAGCTCGGACACCCCGTTGCCGAGGTAGATGTCGTCGACGTCGAGCTCCGGGAAGCCCGGTTCGAGTTCGTAGCGCGTCACGATGGCCCGGCGGGCCGACAGGATGCCCTTGGACTCCGAATACCCCTGGGCCACCGGCAGCGCCGCGATCATGTCACGCACGATCACGTCGGGAGCCTCGAATCCGAACGGTGCCGGATTGCCGATGTTGAGCTTGAGGATGCGGTGCCCCTCGGCCTCGAGGCGGGCGGCGTGGGCGTGTACCGGTCCGCGGATCTCGTACAGCACGTTCTGCAGCTTGGTCGACTGCTGCAACGTGCGGTAACGCGGCTGGGAATGGATCTGCGGAGTGGTCACCCGTCACATCGTGCCAGGTGGGCGGTATCGGTTTCCACAAGGTTGTTTCGCGCGGGGTTGTTTCGCGCGCGAACGTGCGGTCAACCGTGAGCCGGATCGGGTCGACCGGACCACCACGGTGCTGCGGCGGTCGGATCGAGGCCGACCAGGCTGTTCAGCTCGTCGAACAGCTCGAGTTCTCTCGCCTCGTCGTAGGACTCGTCCGAGGAGGCAGTCCGACGGTCGATCTCGACGTAGTCTCCACGCGGCCCGGTCGCCAGTGCGAGGGTGGCCAAGTTCCGGCCCGACACCTCGGGTGTTGACACTCCGGGCAGCGGTCGCAGGATCGGCATCACCCGCTTCCACGCGAATTGGGCGACGGTACCGCGATACCTCGCGAGCTCGGTCCCCGGCATCATTCCGGGATCGAAACAGATGGGGACGACGGATTTCGGTGCGCGTCGCGCAAGCTCGTGGGTGTGGTGAAGCAACGCGAGTTTGCTCGTGGAGTACGCGACGCCACCGCCGATCCCGCGGATGGTGGCCAATTGTCCAGCCGATGCCCATTGCGGCGCGGGCACCATCGCGTACGAGCGTCGAAATTGTCCGTAGTGCGTGCCGGATCCGACGTGCACGACTGTCGTCTCCTGCACGTGCGGCGACAACATTCCCAGAAGCAGATGTGGCGCAAGCACATTGACGGCGAACGTCAGCTCGTATCCGTCCGAACTTCGTGCCGAGGTGTCCACCGTCTGGATCCCGGCAGCCAACACGACTGCCTGCAGTGGCCCACTGATCTGCTCGGCCGCGGCGCGTACCGAGTCCAGGCTCGACTGGTCGCAGACGACGTACGTCTGGCCGGGAATCGCGCTTTCGAGTTCGGCCAGCCGTCGGTTGGACCGCGCGGTGAGTATCAGGGGGTGACGTTCGGCCAGGCGCAATGCTGCCTGCATGCCGAGGCCGGAGGTTGCACCGGTGATCAGAATGGGTCTGTCAGTTAATATCATATTGGCACACTATGACATTATTGCGCGCAGTATCGAGAGGTGGTGTACTCGAACGGTGTCTGCGCCCGCCTCCCGACGTCAGCTCCGCACGCGAGATCGGCTGGCGTCCGCGGCAGTGCGACTGTTCGCGGAGCAGGGCTACGAAAACACCACCGTTGCGCAGATCGCAGACGGGGCCGACCTGTCCGCCCGCTCGTTCTTTCGCTACTTCGCAGACAAAGATGCGGTGCTGTTCTCCGGAGAAACTGCGTTGCTCGATGCGGTGGCGCGGGTCGTCGAGGATCACGCCGACGATCTCGGGTCACTGATGCACGATGCGCTGCACGCCGCTGCGGACGCGCTCGACCTCGACCGGGACGGCTTCGTGGTGCGTCACCGTGTCATTGCTGCGAGCGACCGACTCAGAGGGCGTGAACAGGTGATCCAGCTCGACATGCAGGCGGCGTTGTCTGCTGGGCTCGTCGCTGCCGGTGTCGAGCGCAACGAAGCCTCGCTGACGGCGCGAATGACGATGGCCCTGTGGAACGAGGCATGCGAACGGTGGGTCACCTCGGGATTGCGTCTGGGCGATCACCTCGACGCCGTCCTGGCGGAGTTTCGCAACCTGTAGTCCGTAGTGGTTGTCGGTGCCGGGTGGAACAATCTCGTTCCATGTGCGGACGGTATGCCAGTACCCGGAGTGACAGCGACCTGCAGGCGGTGTTCGACATCGCCGAGACCATCGGTGCGGAGGTGCCGCCGTCCTACAACGTGGCCCCCACACAGACAGTCCGGACGGTGCTCGAACGGCCTCCGAAGGACGAACCCGAGGCCGACGCCGTGCGACAACTGCGGTCGGTGCGCTGGGGCCTGATCCCGTCGTGGGCGAAGGACGCGAAAATCGGTTCCCGGCTGATCAACGCCAGGTCCGAGACCATCACCGAGAAGCCGTCGTTCAAGAAGGCAGCAAGCCGTCGGCGATGCATCGTCCCTGCCGACGGTTACTACGAGTGGGAGAAGCGCGACGGCGCGAAGGTGCCGTACTTCTTACACGACGGTGACACGGGTCGTTCCGCAGGCTCCACTCCTGGGGGCGTATTGGCAATGGCGGGCCTTTACGAGCTGTGGCGAGACCCCACCAAAGCCGAGGACGACGAAAACCGCTGGGTCTGGTCGGTCACCGTGCTGACCTCGCCGGCTGCCGACGCCCTGGGACACATTCACGATCGTTCGCCCGTCGTACTCCCACCTGATCTGCGCGCGAGTTGGCTCGATCCCACCGTGACCGACCTCGGCGCGGTTCAGGACATGTTGGCCGCGATCCCCGAACCACGTCTCGAGCCGTACGAGGTGAGCACCGCGGTGAACAGCGTGAAGAACAACAGCCCGGAGCTGCTGACGCCGGTGTAGCGCGGCTCAGGCGAGTCGCAACCGGCAGATGTCGGTAATCGCGGCCCGCTCGTCCGGCGTCAGCTCCTCGGCGACCGGCGAATCGAGGATTCGACGCAATCGCTGGAAGTAGGTACGCGCGTCGACGCCGAATGCCACGTAGATGTCCTCGTCGCTGCCACCGCCGTACCCACGCCAGGTTCGGCCGAATGTCAGAATCTCGTGGTCCACCGAATGGGTAGTGGTCCGGCGCATGGTGTTCCCCCTAGTGCTACTTGACTCCTATCATCCGGGTCACGGTTGAAGGGCCGGTGAACAACGCGTTACGTGCACGTCAGTTCACTAAGGTGGACGGCGTGACCGCTCTCGCCTTCGGATCCTGGCCCTCGCCCATCACCGCAGCAGATCTGTCGTCGGCGGGCCACCCCGTCGAGGGTGGGTGCTTCGTCGGCAGCGAGATCTGGTGGTCGGAACTGCGGCCCGCCGAACAGGGCCGGACGGCCATCTGCCGCTATGTCGACGGAGAAGTACAGCCTGTTCTGCCCGCACCGTTCAACGCCCGATCCCGCGTCCACGAATACGGCGGGGGAGCCTGGACCGCGACGGCAGCCGGCGACCTGGTGTTCGCCGAATTCTCCGATCAACGCGTCTACCGACTCACCCCCGGCGGCGCACCCGCACCGCTGACTCCGAAACCGGCTGTGGCGTCGAGCATCCGGTACGCCGATCTCTCGGTGGTAGGCACCCACGTGATCGCAGTTCGCGAGATGCACGACGCGGGCGCGGTGTCACGAGACATCGTGGCCATCGATCTCGGCGGCAGCGGAGTGCGCTCGCTGGTGGCGGGCTCGGACTTCCTTGCGTTCCCGAAACTTTCACCCGACGGCACCCGCATCGCATGGATTGCGTGGAACCACCCGCAGATGCCCTGGGACGGAACCGAACTACGCGTTGCCTCCCTCGCTGATCCCGGCGCATGGACGGTGCTGCTCGGCTCGACCGAGGAATCGGTGATGCAGCCGGAATGGATCGACAACCAATCGCTGTACGCCATCAGCGACCGAAGTGGTTGGTGGAACCTGTATTCGGTCACGCTCGACGGATCGGTCACACCGCTTCGGGCGCTCGACGCCGATTTCGGGGCTCCGCTGTGGCGATTGGGAGCGAGCTGGTACTCGATGCTCGACGACGGGAAGCTGCTCACCGTGCGTACCGTCGGCACCGACACGCTGGCGGTACTCGATCCGGCGTCCGGGGCACTCGAGGACATCGCGCTCGACGGTGTGACCTCGGTGGGGCTCGGTGGGCGCTCCGGGGCGACCGTGCTCCTCAAGTGCGGCGGAGCTCGGGTGGCAGCGGGGTTGTTCGCCCTCGACCTGGAATCCGGCGAACTGACCTCGGTACGTTCGGGTTTCGAATCCGTACCCGACAGCGCATACCTGCCCGAGGGTCGTCAGGTGACGTTCCAAGGGCCGAACCGTGAGGTGCACGCCATCACCTATGCGCCGCGCAACCCGTCCTACGAGGGGTTGGACGGCGAACTGCCGCCGTACGTCGCGTTCGTTCACGGCGGCCCGACCGCGCACGTTGCCCCCGCTCTGAACCCGTTGTTCGCCTACTTCACCAGCCGCGGCATCGGCGTCGTAGATGTGAACTACGGCGGGTCGAGTGGATACGGCCGTGAGTACCGCGACCGACTGCGCGGGCAGTGGGGAGTGGTCGACGTCGAAGACACCATCGCCGCAGTGCAGGGGCTGGCAGACAGCGGACTCGCCGACCCACGCCGGTTGGCCATCGAAGGCGGATCCGCAGGTGGTTGGACTGTTCTGGCCGCGCTGACATCCTCCGACGTGTTCGCTTGCGGCGCATCGTACTTCGGTGTCGCCGAGCTGGAGCTGTTCGTCGCCGAGACTCACGACTTCGAGTCCCGCTACATCGACGGGCTCATCGGACCGTTGCCCGAGGCCATCGACCTGTACCGCACCCGTGCGCCGGTCAACAACGTCGACGGACTGTCCTGCCCGGTGCTGTTGTTGCAGGGGCTCGACGATCCGATCGTGCCGCCGTCACAGGCCGAGCGGTTCCGAGATGCCATGGTGAAGAAGGGAATCCCGCACGCCTACTTGGCCTATGCGGGGGAGTCGCACGGATTCCGCAAACTGGAGACACAGGTGAACGCGCGAGAATCCGAACTGTCCTTCTACGGCCAGGTCATGGGCTTCACGCCGCCCGGAATCCCGGAGCTGAAGTTGTGGCGTCCCGCTAGCTGAGTGGTGGGTGCGCGCGCTTCGCTTCCAGAAACTCGAGGAGCGCGCTGGGGATGGCGCAGTACTTGCTGTTGCCCTCGGACAATTTGCTGCCTGCCTCGAACGCTGCCTTCGACGGGCCGTCGTGTTCGCGGATGAGTGCACAGAGGCGCTCGTCGGTGCGGCCGGATTCGCAACACTGCTCGACGTGCGCTCGATCGTCCGGTGACAGAGCCGTCCACCACTCGTCGTAGCGGCGAAAGAGCTTGTCCGCGTCGTCGGTCATGCCTGCTCCCTACTTGTCGGTACGCCTTCGAGTCCGACCATACTCACGATGTCCGATTCGGCCACTGCCGAGGGGGGATGCAGTGGGAGTGGGGGGACCTCACACCCCTGTTGACGACTGCACGCCCCTGCTCTGACTTGAGCGTGGGCGCGCGGTCGGTAGAAAGGTCGCTCGGTTGCCGCGTCCCGCTCTGTCTGCAGCATCGCGGTCATCTGAGCTGGTTGTGCTGCTCGAGGTCAGACGAAGTCGATTCCTTATCCATCCGCTTCGGACATGCCGCTGACGCGCAGGCCTAGGAACCTTCGGATTTCGAGGTGAGCTGGTGTTTGTGAACCGTCCGAACCATTGCGCAGAATTCGGTAGCGACCGGGGTCAAGTGGGGACTGTCCCAGATGCAGAAGACTTCGATGCGCGGCGTCGTCGCTTTCATGGGTACGTAGACGATCCCTGGATAAGGGTGCATGTGTGGCGTCGACTCGGCCGTGATTCCGATTCCGTGGCCCAGCGACACATGATGGTTCCATTCGTCGACCGATCCACATTCGATCGGTCGACTGAAGGGACGGGTATGGGCAGGCCATAGGTCCATTGTGGTTGTGCCCGACATGATATCGAGCACGATGATGTCGTCCGAAAGGTCGGAGAGTGCGAGCTCCGGACGGTCCGCCAACCGATGCCGCTGGGACAGTGCGACGACTCTTGCTTCACCGAACAACGAGCTGGAAAAGCTGACCGAGGCGATTCCCTGCCGAACTATCCCCAGGTCGGCCTCTCCCGACTCGACACCGGAGGTGCGGCTCGCGAACCTCTTGAGCATCAACTGCTCCTGTGGTTTGGTGGCATTCCACGTCTCGAACACTGTGTTGGTCAGAGATCCCAAGGCCGACCACACGTAGCCGACTGTGACTGTGCCCACCGACTCGGGAGGTTGCACGGCCAGATCGAACGCCGAGATCGCCCGCGAGGCCCTGACGAGGTAGGCCTCACCGGTTGTCGTCAGCGTCGCGCCGGCAGACGTTCTGTCGAACAGTCGAGCTCCGATTTCGCGTTCGAGCTGCGCAATGGAGCGAGAGAGAGCCGGCTGTCCAACATGCAAACGGCGCGCAGCACGAGAAATGCTGCCCTCCTCGGACACTGCGATGAGCGCCTGCAGGTGACGAAGTTCCAGTCCCATGTTTCAGAAGCATAGTGCGCGCTGATTCGGCATTACCCCCAGCTCTGCCAGCTGAGCTAGTTTCGTTCCTGCTCGATGCGCGTAGTGCGGATATGTCATGAGTGAGCCATTGCACTCAGCAGCGAAACCGGGGAGGGATTGACCTTGGCCGTCCGGCCGGAAGAACTGACCACATTCGATCCATATCTTCAGCTACCAGGAGTCGTCTACACGGATGAGTTGTACCTCAAAGTCGAGCATTTGAACACTGCTGGATCCGTAAAAATGAAGGCCGCTCGATATCTCATCAGCGACGCCGAGAAGAAACACGGAGACCTTTCGGGAAGGTTGATTATCGAATCGTCGTCCGGGAACCTCGGCATTGCTTTGGCAATGATTTGTGCCGCTCGAAATTACAAGTTTCGGTGTGTAGTCGATCCCAATAGCAATGTGGCTGCGATTGCAGAAATGCAAGCCTACGGCGCAGAGATCCACCGTGTGTGTGATCGCGATGAAAACGGGGGGTATCTCGGTACGCGTTTGGCTGCTATCGATCAGATCATAGCTACCGACTCAACCGCGATCTGGCTGAACCAATATCAGAATCCAAGTAACCCGATTGCGCACATGGCGTTGACTGGTCCGGAGCTTGCCGCAGCATTTCACCACATCGACTATCTGTTTATCGGAGTCGGCACAGGGGGCACCATCCGCGGTGTAGTCGACTATTTGAGCCGTCTGGGAACGGCTACCACGGTGGTCGCCGTCGATACTGTCGGATCTGTGACTTTCGGGGACGATCCTGCTCCGCGATACATCCCAGGGCTTGGTACCAGCAGGCGTCCAGGTCACGTACAGGGCCTCGATGTCGACAATATCGAACTCGTGGACGAGCTGGCCGCGGTTGTCGAATGCCGCCGCCTCGCGAGGGAGCACGGTCTGCTGGCGGGCGGTAGCACTGGAAGCGTCATGGCAGCCATTCGCCGGTACGATTCAGGTTTCAAAAAACACGATGTCGTGGTCGGTATCTCACCGGATTCTGGTCAACGATATTTGAACACAATTTTCGACGATTGCTGGGTCGCGACAACATTTGGCGCAGTTGTACCCTCTGTACCGGCAACACCGACAAGAAATGAGCTCCAGCCGTGAACGCGGTTTCTATCATCAATCAGAGTCAAACATCCCATGCGCTGCAAAACAAAAATTCCGTTCTGGAACTTGTTGCGGCCGCTTACAAGGCGCACCGCGTCAACCCTGAGCAGACCCCACGCTCGCACTTTCTTCGTTTCGCGGACCGTCCAGCGGACCGTATTATTGCGTTGCTTTCGCGGTTTAAGAATTCGACCGGTCGAGACTACGCGGGCGTGAAATGGGTATCCAGCTTCCCTGCGAATCTGGAATCGGGACGTCCCAGAGCCTTCGCATCGATAGTCCTCAACGATATGCAGACCGGTTATCCCGTTGCGTTTATCGCCGCCTCGCCGATCAACGCTGCCCGCACGGCAGCATCCGCTGCGTTGGCGGCGGATTCCATCTATCGAACCCGCGGGAACGGGCCTGGGTCCATCGGACTGATCGGCGCGGGCTATATCGGGGTCAGCATCCTCGACTACCTTCACCACCTCGGCCTGAGCGCCCCCGTCGCAGTCCATGACAACGACCCCGTTCGCGCCGCTGAGCTGACTCATTCGATAGGCGTCACTCAGACACTTGGTCTCGAGCAAGCGTTGGACTCGGACCTGGTCGTGTTCGCAACAACCGCTCAGGCTCCGTTCGTGTCGCGTCCTTTTCGAGATGGTCAAGTAGTCCTGCACGTCTCACTCCGTGATCTGGAACCTTCCGTTCTCCTAGACGCACAGAACATCGTGGACGACGCGGAACACGCTGTGCGCGAGGGCACTTCTCTCCAGCTCGCAAGTAGCGAAGTAGGGCACCTGGACTTCATCAACGGAACAATTCCCGAACTGCTTGCCGGTGAAGTGTCCCTGGACAATCGACCGGTCATAGTGTCGCCGTTCGGTCTCGGAATTCTGGACATTGCGGCCGCTGTCCATGTCTTGGATAACACCGCACACCCCGCCATTGTGGACTTCTTCTAGGATGGAGCGTTCGATGATTCGAGTTGCCATAGTCGGCTTCGGACCTCGCGGACTGGTCGCCCTCGAACGTGTCGGAGCGCATTTGTCCGAGACAGACTTTGCAGCCACGATCGACGTCTTCGACTCGAGCCGATCGGACGGTTGGGGGGTGCACGATCCCGACCTCCCCGAGTTCATCAGACTGAACACCATTGCGTCCCAACTGACGGTGTACACCGACGCCGAGATGGTTTTCCCGGGAGCCCCGACCAAGCCGGGTCCCACGTTTTACGAGTGGGTTCGAGACAACGGCCAGACGGTGGTCGAGTATGGCGATGAGCGACGGCCGGAACGCACGGACTTTCTGCCTCGTGGCCTGATCGGCAAGTACCTCGCCGAAGCAGCGGCCCGATTCACGACCGACACCGACCGTCTCACGGTGAAGGTGCACCGCTACGAAGCAACCGCCGTGCGCGCGCTGTCTACAGGCGCAACTGTCAGAACGGCGACAGATTCGACCGAGCTGCGTTACGACTTGGTCATCATCGCCACCGGTCATGGAGCAGATCGGTCCGCCCGTCAGCTCGAACTGGACCGCGTGCCTCCGCGCCGACGACTTTTGCTCAGGGGCATGGGTCTGACTGCCATGGATCTTGTCGCGCACCTCACCGTCGGGCGCGGCGGCCGTTTCACTCGTGACACCGCTGGAATATTCACCTACCATCAGCGGCGAGGAGCCCTTCCTCACTCTCACCAGCCGATCTGGCCAACTGCCCGCAGCCAGACCCGAGACTGATCCATATGGTCGAGCCCATACGAGCGATCTGTTCGCAGACAATGTCGATTCTCTCCTTTACAAGTACTTCACCGCGTCGACGGATCCGCGAAATAGCGCCCAGAGAATGCTCATCGATGAACTATCGCCGCGATTGAACGACCGCGAACAGCAGCGCCTACACAACAAGCTTTCAGACGACAAGATGTGGGTCGATCACGAAACGTATTCGAGAACCGTCTTCGCCGACGCCAGATGGGACTTGACCGAGGCTTCAGCAGGTATTTCCAAGAGCAACTACAAGGCCACTCTGGAAGCTCTGCGAACCAATCGCGAACAGATTCGCCAAGCCGTGGACGATGCGCACCCGAGGGTGAAGGCAGCATTCTTCGCCGCTACCCCCAACCTGATCAACCGCCTGGTCATCGGACCGCAGAAAGAACGCATCGCGGAGTTGATCGCACTCCACCAGTCAGGAATATTGCAACTGGGACCGGGCCCCGATCCCATACTCACACCAGTAGGCGATGGGTTCCAGGTCGTGTCACGACAATTGACCGTCCCCTCGGTCGTCACCGTCGACGAAATCCTGGATGCCAGGGAGACCTCGGCCGCTGCGTCTTCGCTTTTACCTGCAGGACGTATCGAAGGAGCTCGATTGCACACCAGCGCTGGACCCCAGTCGATATGCGTTGTCGGGCCACCTGCCGAGGGGTATTCGTACTACAACCACTACATTCCCTCGCCGGCAGTTCCGTCTCGAGCCCACCGAGAACTCGACGTGATCCTCATGGAGTTGGTGGGCAGCGTGCAGCCCAGAGTTGCGGTCGAACTATGACCCTCGAACTGATGATCGTCCTTGTCCCGGCCGTCATCGTCGTGGTCGGCGTACTGATCGTCCGACGTGCCGCGTGGCAGGTCGCGCTGGCTTCGGTCCTTGCTGCCGCCGCAATGTTTGCCGTCGTACTCGGTACTGCCGCACTCGTGGAGGCATCCCCACCTGCGCTCGAAGCAGGAATCCTGTTGACCGCCGATGCAGGACTCATCATCTTCCCAGGACTGCTCCTCAACGAAGTGCTGCGTCGCAACGGCACGCACGCGACGATCGTCGGGTGGATCGAGCGCTGGCCCGTCAGTCCTGCCACCGCGACCGTCATTCTCACCGTTGGATTTGCACCGGCACTCGAATCGATCACAGGCTTCGGCGTCTCGCTCCTTGTCACCGTGCCGGTCCTGTTGCAACTGCTACCCCGAGCGAAGGCCTTGCTGGCCTCAATGCTCAGTTTGACGATCATGCCCTGGGGCACCGCTGGTTTGGCAACCACGGTGGCTGCCGACTTATCGGGTAACACCGCCCGCGACATCGGCTTTCAATCATCGTTGTTCAGCGCAGCCATCTTTCCGGCCTTCGCGATCGTGACTGCGCTGCTGGTCTCCGATCGAGCCGAACGCACCCGAACCATCGTCGTTGCGGCAGGATTGGGCGTCACGTTCGCGCTGGTGCTCATAGGTATGAACTTCGTCGGGTTGGTGCCACTCGCCGGCGTCACAGCAGGGGCGGTGACCGGCGTACTCGGTTACATGCTCCTGGCAGCTCGTCGTCAGGCCGCCACGGCACCACCGTGGCGGGCCTTGTCTCCGTTTCTGGTGGTCGTGGCACTTATTTTGGTTGCGCGTGTCGCCGACGCTGCAACGGGTTGGGGAACCGCGGTAGCGCTGCACGCTGGGCGAGTTTCATTCGAGCCCTTGCTCTCTCCCGGTCTCGCGTTGCTGATCGTGTCCGTGGGTTTCGGTTGGCGCTATGTGAACGTCAGCGCTGTCCGGATTGCCGCGCAAGGCGGTTGGAAACCGCTGGTTGCTTTGTTCGGGTTCGCCGCGGCTGCTCAACTCATGAATTACTCTGGGGCGGTTGGTGATCTCGCTGCATTGGTTGGTCGAGCAGGTGACATCGGTTTCGTTGTGTTCGTTCCCTTGCTGGCCGTGATTTCTGGTTACCTGGTGGGATCGAACACCGGTGCCAATGCGTTGATGGTCATTCCGCAACAGAATATCGGTGATTTCTTCGGTGCTGGCTCCGCTGCAGTTGCCTTGCAGAACAGTGGCGCTGGGCATTCGATTTTTGCGTCCGTTCCCGAGACTCTTCTTGTTCTCGCTGTGGCAGGCAAAGGAACTCGCGACGAAGAGACACGCATGCTGAGGTTCGGTTTCAAAATTCTTGGCCTCGTCGTGCTGATCATGGTGATCGGTGCTGCTTTGATGATCGCTTTGTGAGCTGCTACGCGAGCGAATGAGATGGGCAGAGCCGGAAGTGGACCTCACACACTTTCTGACGACTGCGCGCCCCTGCTCTGACGTGAGCGGGGGCGCGCAGTCGGTAGAAAGGTCGCTCGGTTGCCACGTCCCGCTCTGTCGGCAGCATCGCGGATCATCCGCCCGACGAGCTCGGGGTGATCGAGATCCGACCAGGCGATGCGCACCACCTGACGGCCGGTTGCGCGAATGCGATCCTCGCGACGCTTCTCGTCCCACAACACATCGGCCGCAGACTTCCCCTCGGGCACGTAGCGTCCGTACTTCACCTTGCCGTCGAATTCGAGAACGGTCTCGATGTCGGGCAGATCGAAATCCACGCGGCCGACGAAGCCGCGGGAATCTGTGATCAGTACCTGTAGTTGCGGGCTGTAGCCCAGCTGATGCAGCAACACCCGGGCGCGTGATTCCCCGACACTCTCGGATCTGCCGTCCATGAATTCTGCGACTCGACGGGCCATCCGATTGCGGGGTGGTTGGGGCATGAATCCAATGCTGCAACAACATCTTCGGTGGTGAGGCCGCGGGTTCTCGCAGCGAAGTCCGCGACGCAGACGGCCGTCTCGAACGGAAGTGAGCGAGCACAATCGGCATCGGTGCGCGCCAGGCCTGTGACTCGCACGCCGTCGAAGTCCACGACATCGTCGTCGATGTACGGCGAGGTGTGCACTGCTCGAACGGCGCTGCTACGACCGCCGCCACGGGCACGATTGCGCGTGATGTGCACTCGGCTCAGGTCGGCATTCCATACGTCGAGACCGTGGAATATTGCTGCGCTCACATGGCTGACCACGGCATCGGGGGCGATGGTCGCGTCGAACACGGCCTCGGCGATGACTCGATGCTTGTCTTCCATGGGCAGTGCGTCGAATTCGTCTCTGCTGACGAACCTTCCGGGACGGAGTCGACGCCACGCTCGCGTTCGGCAGTAGCGCTGCAGCTCTGCGTCGGAAATTCCGCGGGAGAGAGCGTCGGATCGCGAGACGAAGCGGGTCATGAAGAAATGCTCTCGGGCGCAATCGCTTTCGACAACCCCCAAGCGTCCGATTGTGGATAACTGGTGTGCCTGTGGATAACCGAGGGTCGGGGGACCTCACACCCCTACTGACGACTGCGCGCCCCTGCTCTGAATTGAGCAAGGGCGCGCAGTCGGTAAAAAGGGTGTGAGGTTACTTCCGGCGACCCGGAACCTTGGCTCCCGGAGCGAATCCGAGTCCACCGGCCTTCGGCTTGGGCGGAGTCCGATCATCGGAACCGTTGGATGCGGCCTCACCGGCAGTGTCCGACGCCTCGGCCTTCGGGGCCTCTGCTTCCGGTGCCTCGGTCTTCGGAGCCTCGGGTGCAGCGGCTTCCTGAGTCGGCTCGGCCTTCTCGGGCTCTGCAGTCTTCGGCTCAGCGGGTGCAGCGGCCGCGCCGGGCGTGCGTGCACCCGGCTTCTTGAATCCGGACTTCACGGCCAGACCCTTGGGCTGGACGGTCGGCTTGGATTCTGCTGCAGCCTCGGTAGCGGGTGCCTCCGATGCCGTGGCCTCGGCAACCGGTGCCTCGGCGGCAGGAGCCTCTGTCGCAGGTGCCTCGGACACCGGCGCTTCGGCAGGCGTACCCGGTGCCTTGGCTCCCGGCTTCTTGAATCCGGACTTCAC
>NZ_BAOX01000074.1:0-18963 GCF_000813105.1 Rhodococcus sp. BS-15
CGGATCGAGAGGGTGTTGTCGTTTCGCTGCGAGCGTCTCAGACGCTTTTGCGGCGGAACATCTTCTGATGGTCGGCCGGACCGTGGGCGTTGTTGACCTTCGGTCCACCGTCCTTGTGTTCGACGGAATTGTGGGACTTGCTGTTCTTCTGTTCCAGAACCTCGCGGAACTTCTTCTTCAGTTCTTCACTGCCGGATTCGGGCATGGGTGACTCCTCGCAGTCGACGACCGGCCGGGTAGGCCGCTCGAGACGAAGGTACCCCACTCTCACAGCTCGATCAGCTCGTTTTCCTCGGGCCGACAGGTCTGCGGGTTTCCCTCAGAGTCGCTTGTGCAGAGCGTCCGCGGCCGCCAGGAGATCCGCAGCCCAGCGCGCCCCGGGCTTGCGTCCGATTCGATCGATCGGTCCGGATACCGAGATCGCCGCCACCACAGTGTCGTTGCTGTCGCGCACCGGCGCGGCAACACTCGCCACGCCCGGTTCACGCTCGCCCGCACTCTGTGCCCAACCGCGCCGCCGAACCTCGAGAAGAATGCGCTCGCTGAATTCTGCATCGGGCAGAACTGTTCGTTGAGTCTGCGAATCTGCCCATGCAAGAAGGACTTTGGCACCCGATCCTGCTGTCATCGGCAGACGTGCGCCGACGAGCACGGTGTCTCGAAGTCCGGTCGGCGGCTCCATGGATGCCACACACACCCGCACCGTCCCTTCGCGCCGATAGATCTGCACACTCTCACCGGTGATTTCGCGCAGCCGTGGAAGTACCGAGGCGGCAGCATCGAGCAGGGCATCCGATGCGCTCGCCGCAAGCTCTCCCAGTCCCGGCCCGGTCCGCCACAGACCGTCGGCATCTCGTACCAGAAGTCGGTGGATCTCCAGGCCGACCGCGAGGCGGTGGGCCGTGGCCCGGGGCAGGCTCGTTCGAGCGCACAGATCATTGAGATTGCAGGGCTTCTCGGCCACCGCGTGCAGCACCGTCATCGCCTTGTCGAGGACACCGATACCGCTCGATTTGTCGACGAGGCCGTTGGGGCTATGCTGTCTCATAGAACGATATTAGACTCCCGCATGCTGAGATTGCACAACTACGAGATCTTCGGTGCGCGCCAGGGGCATGATGTCGAGACGATCACGCGAGGTGGACCAGCCCGTCCACCGGCGCGACGACGACAGGGAAGACGAGGTCCGCGACAGCGATGTCCGAAACACCGAAGACTTTGGCGGAGAAGGTATGGGACCAGCACGTAGTGGTCCGAGGCGGCGGAGAAGGCGGAGCGCGTGAGCCGGATCTGATCTACATCGACCTCCATCTGGTGCACGAGGTGACGAGCCCGCAGGCGTTCGACGGACTCCGGTTGGCCGGCCGTGGACTCCGGCGTCCCGATCTGACGATCGCGACCGAGGACCACAACGTCCCGACAGCCGACATCTTCGCGCCCATCGCCGATCTGGTCTCGCGCACACAGGTCGACACCCTGCGACGCAACTGTGAGGAATTCGGTGTTCGGCTCTACCCGATGGGCGATCTCGATCAGGGCATCGTGCACATCATCGGCCCACAGTTGGGGCTCACCCAGCCCGGCATGACCGTGGTGTGCGGAGACAGTCACACCTCGACGCACGGTGCCTTCGGCTCGATCGCGATGGGCATCGGTACCAGCGAGGTCGAGCACGTCATGGCCACGCAGACCTTGTCGCTGCGTCCTTTCAAGACGATGGCGATCACCGTCGACGGTGAGCTGGCCCCCGGTGTGACGAGCAAGGACCTCATCCTTGCTGTCATCGCACAGATCGGCACCGGCGGCGGTCAGGGCTACGTCCTCGAGTACCGCGGTGAGGCCATTCGCAAGCTGTCGATGGAAGCGCGAATGACCATCTGCAACATGTCGATCGAAGCCGGAGCGCGGGCAGGCATGATCGCACCCGACGAGATCACCTACGAGTACCTGAAGGGGCGCCCGCACGCTCCTCAGGGAGCCGACTGGGACGCGGCGGTCGCGGCGTGGAACGAACTGGCGACCGATCCGGATGCGGTGTTCGACAACGAGGTCCACATCGACGCCGACACGTTGACGCCGTTCGTCACGTGGGGAACGAATCCGGGTCAGGGTGCGCCACTTGGCGATACGGTGCCCGATCCGGAGGCGATGGTCGACGAGAGCGAGCGGGTGGCAGCCCAGAAGGCTTTGCAGTACATGGGTCTGGAAGCGGGCACACCCATCCGCGAGATCGCCGTCGACACCGTGTTCGTGGGTTCGTGCACCAACGGTCGAATCGAGGATCTGCGGGCCGTTGCGTCCGTTCTCGAAGGGCACCGGGTTGCTGACGGAGTGCGAATGCTGGTGGTACCCGGTTCCATGCGGGTGCGAGCGCAGGCCGAAGAGGAAGGTCTGGGCGAGATATTCACGGCCGCAGGAGCGGAGTGGCGTCAGGCCGGTTGCTCGATGTGCCTGGGAATGAATCCGGACCAACTGGCGTCGGGTGAGCGATCGGCGTCGACGTCCAACCGGAATTTCGAGGGTAGGCAGGGCAAGGGCGGTCGCACCCATCTCGTGTCACCGTTGGTTGCGGCGGCCACCGCAATCCGCGGAACCCTGTCCTCTCCGGCGGATCTCGCCTGAAAGCGTCTTCGCTCGGATCGATCGAACTCATAGGAGCACATTCGATGGAAGCTTTTACTCGACACACCGGTATCGGAGTTCCGCTACGACGGTCCAACGTCGATACCGACCAGATAATCCCCGCGGTCTACCTCAAGCGCGTCACCCGGACCGGATTCGAGGACGGGTTGTTCGCCGCCTGGCGCTCGGACCCGAACTTCGTCTTGAACCTCGAGCCCTACAACCGAGGTTCGGTGCTCGTTGCTGGGCCCGATTTCGGCACGGGATCGTCACGCGAGCATGCCGTCTGGGCGCTCTCGGACTTCGGATTTCGGGTTGTGATCGCCTCCCGCTTCGCCGATATCTTTCGCGGAAACTCGGGCAAAGCCGGGCTGCTGGCCGCCGAAGTGGACCAGTCGGACGTCGAATTGCTGTGGAAAGCCTTAGAAGAACAGCCCGGTCTGGAAATAATTGTCGACCTCGTCGACAAGACCGTAACGGCTGGAACGTTGGTGGTGCGCTTCGCGATTGACGACTACACGCGGTGGCGTCTGCTGGAGGGTCTGGACGACATCGGATTGACATTACGCCAGGTAGAGGCCATTACGGAGTACGAAAAGTCAAGGCCGTCATACAAACCCCTGACCCTTCCGGCGCGGATCGAGACACCCACCGAAAGCTGACCGGGCAGCGGTCCGACACGCTTTGCGGCCGTGAATCATTCCGCGACACCAGAATGAAAATTGGCGTGGCGCATAGACTCTTGACGACTTGGGGTTTACCGTTGTAGTAGTCGGTCCGACGATGGGCCACCATATAGCGGAGGAAATCCATGAACAAGGCAGAGCTGATTGACGCCCTGACCGAGAAGTTGGGGTCTGATAGGCGGAGCGCCACAGAGGCTGTCGAGAACATCGTCGACACCATCGTGCGTGCAGTACACCGCGGCGAGAGTGTCACGATCACGGGCTTCGGCGTGTTCGAGCAGCGTCGTCGCGCAGCGCGAGTTGCCCGTAACCCCCGCACCGGTGAGACCGTTCGCGTGAAGCCGACCAACGTCCCGGCGTTCCGTCCGGGTGCGCAGTTCAAGGCCGTCATCGCGGGTGGACAGAAGTTGCCCGCCACCGGTCCTGCCGTCAAGCGCGGTGCGGCTGTGGCTCCGGCCAAGAAGACTGCGGCTGCGAAGAAGACGGCTGCGAAGAAGGCGGCCGTGAAGACGACCGCCCGCAAGGCAACCACCGCTGCCGCCAAGAAGGCAGCACCGGCCAAGACCACGGCTCGTAAGGCAGCGGCTCCCGCAAAGGCCGCCGCCAAGAAGGCAGCTCCCGCGAAGACCACCGCGCGCAAGACCGTTGCGAAGAAGGCTCCGGCCAAGACGACTGCGCGCAAGGCTGCAACGACTGCTGCTCCCGCCAAGAAGGCTCCGGCCAAGACAGCGGCCAAGAAGACCGTTGCAAAGAAGGCTCCGGCCAAGAAGGCACCCGCGAAGCGCGCAGCGAAGAAGTAGAGCCTGCAGGCTCCACTTGCACGTGTGACAGCGTTGATACCGCAGAAGGCCCCCGACTCGAAGATCGAGTCGGGGGCCTTCTGTCGTAAGTGTCGAGCCGCTCAGCCGTCGGCGGTGAGGGTGGGCAAGGGACTGGCGATGTGGTCGGCAGAGATGAGCCTGCCGTCACGGCGCGAGAGCACCCACACGCTACCCTTGCGGTTTCTGTTGGCAGGCAACGTGATTCCGTCTCTCTCGGCCCACCAGCGCATCAAGTCGGGGATCACTTTTCCCTGGCTGCAGACCACGGGGGTGCCGGGCAGTTCGGCGATGTCGCGTGCGCGATGTCGCCCCTTGCGAGGGTCGTCGGCGTACCCTTCCTCTGACAGCAGGTGCTCGGGAGTGATGTCCACCCCCAACGATTCCGCGAACGGAGCGACCGTCTGGACGCATCGAGCGCGGTCGGCTGCATAGACGGCATCGCCGCCGAATGCCCGAAGCAACGAGACCAAGGATTCGGCCTGTCGACGTCCGGTCCTGTCGAGTGGACGATCGACGTCGTTGCCTTTGTACCGCGAGCGCGACCCGGCACTGCCGTGCCGAACCAACAGCACCGTGGAGGTGTCGGCAGGCTTGGCCACGAACCGCCGAAGGATCTTGTGGTCCATGGGATACGAGAGTTCGCGGCCGACGTCCTCGGGCGCTACCCAGCGAATTTCGTCCACCTCGACATTGGGGACGAACTCACCCCCGGTGACCTCGGCCGCCCAGTAGAGAACCTTCTTGACCCGACGGTGCCCCGGGATCGGGTAGGTGACGTAGGACAGCGACCGTCCCAGTCGTGAGTCGAATCCGGTCTCCTCCTTGACCTCTCGGACCGCTGCGTCGACAGCTGTTTCACCGGGATCGAGCTTTCCCTTGGGGAACGACCAGTCGTCGTATTTGGGCCTGTGCACCAGGCGACCTCGACGCCCGAGTCGCCGCTCGGTGAATGTCGCCACAGGATCGAGCCCGCCGCAAAGATGTTGGCGCGGGGAGAGCCGTCGGAAGTGCCCATCAGGACGCCTGATTCCTCCGACTGCGCATCAAGTCCACCTGATGCTCACGAACTTTCTCACCCTGAGCCGGTGACGCGACCCAGCCGCCGTCCGGTCCCAACTCCCAGCATCGAGTGGTGGGGTCGAGGGCAGAATCGAAGATCTCGCTCAGCTGGTTCGCCAGTCGAGGATCCTTGACCTGAGCCATCACCTCGACTCGGCGATCGAGGTTGCGGTGCATCATGTCTGCGCTGCCGATCCAGAACTCGTCCGCGCCTTGGAAGTGCAGAACTCGCGAGTGTTCGAGGAATCGGCCGAGGATGGAACGGACTTCGATGTTCTCCGACAGACCGGGAACTCCTGGCTTGAGTGCACAGATTCCGCGCACCACCACCTTGACCGGAACCCCTGCCATCGATGCTCGGTAGAGCGCGTCGATGACCTGCTCGTCGACCAGGGCGTTGGCCTTGAGCCGAATTCCGGCGTCGCGGCCCTCTTTGAGGTGTTCGACCTCGGCCTCGATGCGTTCGACGATGCCGCGCCGCACCCCGTACGGTGCCACGAGAAGATTGCGGTACTTGGACTTTCGCGAGTATCCGGTCAGTGAGTTGAACAGATCGGTGAGGTCGGCCCCGATCTCGGGCGACGACGTCAGCAGGCCCACGTCCTCGTAGATCCGTGCTGTCTTGGGGTTGTAGTTGCCGGTACCGATGTGCAGTACCGGCGAATGACGGACCCCTCTCGACGCACGACCAGGCAGGTCTTGCAGTGCGTCTTGAGGCCGACGAGCCCGTACACCACGTGCACGCCCGCCTTTTCGAGCTTGCGTGCCCACTCGATGTTGGCCTGCTCGTCGAAACGTGCCTTGATCTCGACCAATGCCACGACCTGCTTGCCCGCTCCGGCGGCATCGACGAGCGCGTTGACGATCGGGGAATCTCCCGAGGTTCGATAGAGGGTCTGCTTGATGGCGAGCACCTGCGGGTCGCCGCGGCCTGCTCGATGAAGCGTTGAACGCTGGTGGAGAAGGAATCGTAGGGATGATGTACCAGGACGTCGCCGTCGCGCAGTGTGGAGAAGACGCTCTTGGGGGTCTCGCGCTCACCGAATGCCGGGTGGGTGGCCGGGACGAAGGGGGCATCCTTGAGGTTGGGACGGTCGACGCTGTAGACCTGCCACAGGCACGACAGATCGAGCAGTCCGGGGACCTGAATGACGTCGCCCGGATCGACATCGAGTTCGCGAAGCAGCAATTCGAGCATGTGCTCGGTCATGTCGTCGGCGATCTCGAGGCGGACAGGTGAGCCGAAGCGCCTGCGGGCGAGCTCTCGCTCCAGTGCCTGCAGGAGGTCCTCGTCGCGGTCTTCCTCGACCTCGAAATCGGCGTTGCGCGTGATACGGAACGCGTGAGACTCGACGACCTCCATCCCGGGGAAGAGGACATCGAGGTGAGCCGAGATCAATTCCTCCATCGACAGGAAGGCGTCGATGCGGTGGTTGCCCTCGCCGCGCTTGACCCGCACGAAGCGATCCACGTTGTCGGGAACCTTCACACGGGCGAAGTGCTCACCGGTTGTGGAGTAATCCTTCACTGTCACAGCGAGATTCAAGCTCAGGCCGCTGATGTACGGGAAGGGGTGGGCCGGGTCGACGGCCAGCGGCGTGAGAACCGGAAAGACCTGCTCGGTGAAATATTCCGACAGTCGAGCGCGCTCGTCGCTGTCCAGATCGGACCACCGGATGATCGCGATTCCCTCGGCGGTGAGCTCGGGAAGGATCGAATCGAGCAGTACTCGCGCATGTTTGAGCGCGAGCTCCTGGGTGCGCTGTCCGATCACCGCGAGCTGCTCGCGCGGAGTCATACCGTCGGCGGAGCGAACCGACAGACCGGTTTCGTCACGGCGCTTGAGGCCTGCAACCCGAACCATGTAGAACTCGTCGAGATTCGACGCGTAGATCGCGAGGAACTTCGCCCGTTCGAGCAAAGGGAGCGACGAGTCCTGCGCGAGCGCGAGAACCCGTGAGTTGAAATCGAGCCAGCTCAATTCCCGGTTGAGATAGCGATTTTCGGGGAGCACGGTGCCGGCGTCCACCGATTCGGGTGTAGCAGCCGGTAGCGCGGAGGGGATACTCGGCATAGTCGCCGCGATCGGAGCGCTCCATGCCGGATCCGAACCGGTGGCCTTTCCGGTCTCGATCGGCGGATCCTGGTTCGCTGGCTGCACGTCGTCTTTGCTCACCGCACGATCATCCCCCAAACCCGGCGTGGGTGAAACTCCGATGGCCGAACTCGGGTCCGTGTTCACTCGACTTCCGTGCCGGTCCGCACGCTCACGCAGTCGTCGCAGATGCTTCGTCACTCCACCCGAGCGAGTGGAGGACGGCCGCCGTCGCCGGTCCGACTCCCAGACGGTGCGCTCTGCGGACGTCGTCGGCGGTGTCCACGTCCAGTCGAAGACCCGGCCACGCGCCGTCGAGTTCCCGTGCGCCCGACGCGGTGTGGCGGCGTGCGGAGTCTCGTCCGAACAGTGGTGCCAGTTCGTCGGGGGAGTCCTTGAGGATCAGTGCGGCGGTCCCCGTGCCGTGATGGTCGACCACGAGTGATCTGCCTCCCAGTCGGGCACCGCTGTAGGCCTGGGCGAGTTCTGCCGAACGCATCGCCGGAAGGTCTGCTTGCAACGCGATGATGTCGACGCGGTGTGCGGGGACGGTCTCGCGCCCACCGACATCCGCGTCGACGTGACCGTGCCGCAGTACGTGCGAAGCTGCCGCGAACGCGTGATTGAGGCGTTCGTCCGGTTGCTGTGCAGGATCGCGGACCGGTTCGTCGAACACTCGTGCACCGATTCTGCGGGCGGTCTCTGCGACGAGAGGATCCGGGGTCACCACCGTGACCGAATCGACCACCGACACCGCGCCTGCGGCCGCCACGGTGTCGCTGAGCATCGCGAGCACCAATCGTGTTCGGTCAGGTGCCGAGAACTCCGCCGCCAAGCGCGACTTCGCCGCGGAGAGATCCTTCACCGCAATGAGAACCCTGACGGCGCGGCGGGCAGGGTCCGGCGACGCGCCGGCCCGGTCGCCGTGGTCGTCTCGTGATGCACCCATGGTGCTCGATCCTGCCAGCGTCATGGATCTGTGCCGACTCCGACCGCCCGAGCAGGTCTGCGAGTTAGGGTGATGCGCGCGTGGACAGGGCATCGGCGAAGTAGGCGAGGGGTTGGCGGAATGAGCAGAGCAGCGGTATTGGGGTCGGGTTCGTGGGGAACCGCATTCGCCAAGGTGTTGGCCGATGCCGGAACGGACGTCACCATGTGGGCCCGCCGCGAGGAACTCGCTGCATCCATCACCGACGACCACGAGAACAAGGACTACCTTTCGGGAATCGAGCTGCCGTCGTCGATCCGCGCGACGAGTGATCCCGTCCGCGCACTCGACGGAGCCGACATCGTGGTGCTGGCCGTGCCGTCGCAGAGTCTGCGGGCCAATCTCGAGGCGTGGACCGACTCCATCCCGCCGCACGCAACGCTGCTCTCCCTGGCGAAGGGAATCGAGACCGGAACGCTCATGCGGATGAGCCAGGTGATCTCTCAGGTCACCGGTGCGGATCCCAGCCGGGTCGCGTGCCTGTCCGGGCCGAATCTCGCGCGCCCGATCGCCGAGGGGCAGCCTGCCGCAACCGTCATCGCGTGCTCCGATTCCCAGCGTGCCCTCGAGATTCAGAAGTCCTGCGCCACAGGATATTTCAGGCCTTACACCAACAGTGATGTCATCGGTGCCGAGATCGGTGGTGCCTGCAAGAACGTCATCGCCCTCGCCTGCGGGATGGCCGCAGGCGTCGGATACGGCGAGAACACCCTCGCGTCGATCATGACCAGGGGTCTGGCCGAGATCATCCGCCTCGGAGTAGCACTCGGTGCCAAGCCGTCGACGCTGTCGGGCCTGGCAGGCGTGGGCGACCTGGTCGCCACCTGCTCGTCACCCCTCTCGCGCAATCGCACGTTCGGAGAACGACTGGGTTCGGGTGGCTCCCTCGAGAGTGCGCAGGAAGCAGCTCACGGGCAGGTTGCCGAGGGCGTCAAGTCCTGTACCTCGGTGCGTGCGCTCGCCGAGAGCTACGACGTCGAGATGCCGCTGACCGACGCCGTGCATCGGGTCTGTCACGGCGGCATGTCCGTTCCGGATGCGGTCGGGCACCTGCTGGGACGTCGTATCAAGCCCGAGTGAGGCAGTGATCGCGGTCTCGCCGCGAACAGGGCGAATCCGCGTTCGATGAGCCGCGGCGGTACGGTTTCTCATCGTGAGTACTCCCCGCATCAAAGTTGCCGTCGTCTTCGGTGGCCGCAGCAGCGAGCACGCTGTGTCCTGTGTATCGGCAGGTAGCGTGCTGCAGAACCTCGATCCGGCCAAGTACGAGGTGGTTCCCGTGGGGATCACCGCGGACGGTGCTGGGTACTCGGCTCCTCCGACGTCGAAGCGCTGACGATTCACGACCGGGTACTGCCGACCGTCGACAAGACGGGAGCAGCGCTTGCTCTCAGTACGGACCCGGGTCACGCCGGCGCTCTGCTCGCCCTCGGCGAGGGGGAAGGCGGGACGGTACTCGCATCCGTCGACGTCGTGTTCCCGGTTCTGCACGGACCGTACGGCGAGGACGGCACCTTGCAGGGCCTGCTCGAAATGGCCGGCGTTCCGTATGTCGGGCCGGGCGTGCTGGCCAGCGCTGCAGGGATGGACAAGGAATTCACCAAGAAGCTGCTCGGTGCCGAGGGATTGCCGATCGGTCGCCAGGTGGTACTCCGGCGCGCCGTCGACGACCTGACGGCCGCCGAGCGTGAACGAATCGGCCTGCCCGCATTCGTCAAACCGGCCCGAGGCGGATCGTCCATCGGAATCTCGCGCATCACCGCGTGGGACCAACTCCCCACCGCGATCGCCGTTGCGCGCGAACACGACCCCAAGGTGATCGTCGAAGGCATGATCCACGGCCGCGAGGTCGAGTGCGGGGTGCTGGAATTTCCCGACGGCACCGTGCTCGCGAGCGCCGTCGCCGAGATCCGAATTCCCGACGCGGACATCGACGATCATGCTTTCTACGACTTCGACACCAAGTACCTCGACGATGTCAGTGAGTTCGACATCCCGGCTGCCCTCGACGACGCCACGAGCGACCGCATTCGCGAACTCGCCGTCGCCGCCTTCCGCGCGTTGGACTGCCAGGGACTGGCGCGCGTGGATTTCTTCGTCACCGAGAACGGTCCGGTCATCAACGAGATCAACACGATGCCCGGTTTCACCTCGATCTCGATGTACCCCAAGATGTGGGCGGAATCCGGCGTCGACTACCCGACGCTCATCGCCACCCTGATCGACACCGCTCTCGCCCGCGGTACCGGTTTGCGTTAGAGCTGTTGCGGCCCTGCGCTACTGCAACGGAGCGGGGTCGAGAGGCTGTTGGGGCAGCGCGTCCGATACGGCCGAGGACGCGTCCTGCAACGGGGTTGGGCCCGAGTCTCCCGGAATCGTCAGGGCAACGTAGACACCGCGATCGACGACGAACCAGGTGCTGGCGTCGATCCCGTCGTCTTCCCCGGACACCTCGAACCACTGAACTCCGTTGATCACCTGCAAAGGTGCAGCCACATCGAACCCGATCGGCCTGGGCAGACCGCAGCGCAACACGACCGGCTCGGCGTTCTCCTCGGCCGAGACCCACGCACGGACTCCGACCGGCGCCGGGTCGGCCAACTCGGCTCTCGTGTAGTCGCCGAGCTTCTCGGGCAACGCGTCCAGCAGGAACGTGCACTGCTCACTCGCGGCATCGGGGGAGTCGACCGGGCCGAGAGCGACCGGATCCTGGACGGGTGAGCGGTTGACCGCGATGGCCGCAACCAGAACTCCGACCACCAGCGCGACCGGTAACGCGATCGCGGTGGCGATGACCGCGGGATGGCGCTGCTCGCGAGTGGCCTCGGTCTCGGCCGAGCTGTCTTCGGTGCCGGTGTCGGGTGACGTCACGAGCTATCCGACGGACGTCGTCGACTGCGGGGCCACCGGGCAGGTCAGGGTGCGAGTGATGGCATCGACCTTCTGGATGCGGGAGACGATCTCGGCGATCTCGGCGTCGGAGGCACCGTCGGCGCGTGCGATCACGTCGTAGGGCCCGACCACTGCCTCCGCCGACACGACACCGTCGACGGCCTCGATCTGCTGTGCGACGGCCCTCGCACGGCCGACCTCGGTCTGAACGAGAACGAATGCTTGCACCATCGGTGGTCCCTTTCCCCTGCCGGACTTCTCGACTGTAGGTTGGTTCGACTACGTTCTCTTCGCACGTAACCTGCTGCATCGGTATTGTCCCGACCGCCGCTAAAAGGTACCGCAGGCGCGGCGCGCGCTCCGCGTGAGACCGTCGCGCACGCACCGCGTTCTCAGGAAGGAACATCATCGACGACACCGTCATCGACTCGGCCACCGGCAGCGAGCGCACCGTCGCGCAGGTCGGCGAATTCGACGTCATCGCCCGCGCCATCGCAGATCGTGCACAGCCACCGTCGACCATCGTCGGGCCGGGCGACGACGCAGCCGTTGTCGTCGCGTCCGACGGTCGGATCGCGGCATCCACCGATATGTTGGTGCACGGCAGGCACTTTCGGCTCGACTGGTCGAGTCCGATACAGATCGGCCGCAAGGCGATCGCGCAGAACGGCGCGGACATCGCCGCAATGGGCGCGCAGTGCTCGGGTTTTCTCGTCTCTCTCGGCTGCCCGGCCGACACGCCGGTGAGTGTGACCGACGGCCTCAACGAGGGCATGTGGCTCGAGGCAGTTGCTGCGGGATCGGCCGTCGTCGGTGGCGATGTGGTGCAATCGCCGGAGCTGGTGATCTCGATCACCGCGCTCGGCGATCTTCAGGGCAGGGCTCCGGTCCTTCGATCGGGGGCACGTGCCGGTGATGTGATTGCGTACGCGGGACGGCTCGGCTGGTCGGCGGCCGGACTGGCTCTACTGCTCGGTGACAGGGACAGAACCGGGCACAACGCCGTGTTGGACGCCCACCGAGTGCCCGTCCCGCCGTATCGCGCCGGGATCGAGGCCGCAGAAGCTGGAGCGACCTCGCTCACCGACGTCTCCGACGGGTTGGTGGCCGACCTCGGCCACATCGCCGATGCGTCGGGCGTGCTGCTGGATGTCGATCCCGCCCTGCTGGACATTCCCGTCGAAGTGCGGTCGGCGGCAACGCTGATGGGGCACGATCCGCTGGACTGGGTGCTCACCGGAGGGGAGGATCACGCGCTCGTCGGCACCTTCCCCGACGACGCCGCCGTTCCCCGGGGGTGGACGGTGATCGGTCGCGTCGAGCACGGAGACGGTGAGCCTGCGGGTCGAGTGACGGTCGGCGGAGAAGTCCATGCGGGTAGATCGGGATGGTCGAGTTTCGAGAGCGAGTGAACACGGATCGGGTCCATCGAGTCGGCTAAGTTGCAGAGATGGCTATCTACGCACTCGGTGATCGAGAACCCGACATCCACCCCGACGCCTACGTCCATCCCGACGCCGTCGTCATCGGAGCGGTGACCTTGGCTGCCGGATCGTCGGTGTGGCCCACTGCAGTTCTGCGGGCCGACTACGGCACCATCTCGATCGGCGAGGGCACCAACGTGCAGGACGGAACCGTGGTGCACTGCACCCCGATCGACGCAACGGTCATCGGTTCCGGGTGCGTACTGGGCCACAATGCGCACGTCGAGGGTGCGACCATCGGGGACAACTGCCTCATCGCGTCGGGCTCGGTAGTACTGAACGGATCGAAGATCGGAGCCGGCTCGATCGTCGGTGCGGGCGCGGTGGTGCCGTTCAAGTTCGTCGTTCCCGAACGTTCGATGGCGCTCGGTGTGCCCGCCAAGATCCGCGAGGGCTATCAGGTTCCCGACGGCCACGTCGACATCAACGTTCAGATGTACTCGGCCAACGCCGCGTACTACCGCGATGCGCTGCGCCGGATCGACCGGTGACGCCTAAGCCGCTCGCCGATACCGTCGAATCGGGATGGGCACGCGCCCTCGCTCCGGTCGAGACGAATGTCGCTGCGATGGGCGACTTCCTACGAGCCGAGCTCGCCGCCGGACGCCACTACCTGCCCGCGGGCGAGAACGTGCTGCGCGCGTTCCGCTACCCCTTCGATCGGGTCCGTGTGCTCATCGTCGGCCAGGACCCCTACCCGACGCCGGGACATGCAGTGGGGCTGAGCTTCTCGGTCGCGCCCGACGTACGACCCGTACCGCGGAGTCTGAACAACATTTTCAAGGAGTACTCGGACGATCTGGGTTTGCCCACACCCAGCAACGGTGACCTCACGCCCTGGGCGGACCGAGGTGTGATGTTGCTCAACCGCGTGCTCACCGTCGAACCGTCACAGGCGGCCTCGCACCGTAAGAAGGGGTGGGAAGCGGTGACGGAGCAGGCGATTCGCGCACTCGTCGCCCGCGCCGAGAATCCCGATGAGCCCGGGCTGGTCGCGGTTCTCTGGGGCCGCGACGCATCGACTCTGAAGCCGATGCTCGGATCGGTGCCCATCATCGAATCGGCGCACCCGTCACCGCTGTCCGCCTCACGCGGGTTCTTCGGATCCAAGCCCTTCAGTCGCGTGAACGAATTGTTGGTCGAGGGCGGAGACGAACCGATCGACTGGACGCTGCCGTGATCGGATCAGGAGAAGTCGGGCCGACGCTTCTCGATGAACGCGTCGACACCCTCGACTCCGGCAGGAGATGACGCAGCCGCCGAGATCGACGCCGACTCGGCGTCCAACTGCTCTGTCAGAGTTGTCGATTCGGACGCTGCGAGCAGTCTCTTGATCCCCTGGTATGCCGATGTCGGCCCGTTGGCGAGGGTTCGAGCGAGGCGCTCGGCCTCACTGTCGACGATGTCGTCGCCCACCAACCGGCTGAGGATTCCGAGCCGAACTGCGTCCTCTCCGTTGATGATCGAGTCGTTGAGTAGGATGTCCATCGCTCGGCCCGAACCGACGATTCGGGGGAGTGTCCAGGACATTCCCCCGTCCGGTGTGAATCCGATGGAGGGGTACGCAGGGCGCAGTTTGGTCGAGGGCCCACCGATGGCGATGTCGGTGAGACAGACCAGGCTCATGCCTGCCCCGGCCGCCCAACCGTGGACACCGGAGACGACAGGAACGGTGACGGCGGACAGTTCGCGGACGAATGCATGGAACGTGTCGGCGACGGATCCGACGAATGCGCCGCGGTCGTCGGCTCCGGCGAAGTCACGTACGTTTCCGCCTGCGCAGAAGTTGGGCCCGCGGCCGATGAGGAGCACGCTCCCGATAGCGGTGGTGCCGGCGTTGACGGATCGCAGAGCCGCCGTGCCGCCGTCGATGCCGTCGAGGTCGAGCGAGGCACCACCGGCCTCGGTGGCAACGACGATTCTCAGTACACCGTCCTCGATGCTGACCTTGCTGGAAATGTCGGCGTCCGAATAAGTCACGTTCGGGACTCTAACCGACGCTTCTGTTCCGCCGTGGGGCCGCCGTGCTCGGGCACGGATGCGAGAGCCCGCTGTCGGGACCGCTACCGGGGTCGAAGACGGGGCAGCTCGACGCTGAAGACCGTGGTCGAATCCACTCGGTCGACGGTGATGCTGCCGCCGTGCAGACGCACGTTCTCGGCGGCGAGGGACAGTCCGAGTCCGCTGCCTTCGCTGCGTCCACGAGCGGTGTCCACCTTGTAGAACCGACGGAAGATCGCGTGGCTGTCTTCCGGCGATATCCCTGGCCCGTGGTCCACCACTGTCACGTCCACCCACTCGGGACGAGCGTTCATCTCCACGCGTACCGGGGGCTCGCCGTGACGCAGTGCATTCCCCACGAGGTTGGCTACCACCACGTCGATGCGTCGCGGATCCACGGTCGCGTCGATACTGTCCGGCACTCGCAGTTCGACGCTCTCCGCCCATCCGCGGCGGACCAGTGAGTGTCGGACGAGCTCGACGAGGTCGACATCGTCGAGAACGAGGCGCGCCTGTTGTGCGTCGTGTCGAGACATCTCGATGAGATCCTCGACGAGCCGTGCGAGCTTCCCGATCTCACCGCTGACGATCCGGGCGGCTGCTCCCGCATCGGGCGAGAGTTGGGGGATCTCCTCTCGGAGTATTTCGCCGACCGGAACGAGTGCTGCCAGTGGAGTTCTCAGCTCTTGGGAGACGTCGGCGACGAACCTGCGCGCCTGCTCTTCCGACTCCTCCAACCCGCGAATGACCGTCTCGTTTCTGGCGATCATGGTGTTGAAAGTCGTCGTCAGCTCGGCGAGTTCGGTCACACCCTCCTCGGAGAGTCGAACACTCAGATCACCGTCGGCGGCGCGGGCAGCGGCCCGATCGAGGCGTCGCAGTGGACGCACCAGGGTCGAGGCGATCCACAATCCGAGCAGCCCACTGACCAGTACTCCGCCCGCCAGGGTGAGGGCCACCGCGCGCAGAAGATCGTCGAACTTGTCCTGCACGCCCTCGAGCGGCCGAATGGCGACGGCCGTGACCAGGGTTTCATTGCCGTCCGGATCGTTCGCCTCGAAGACACGGACGGACATCGCGAGCATGATCCGTTCGGAGTCGAGTCGCTCGAAGCGGATGATTCCTCGACTGCCCACCCCGGCGAGAAAACCGGGGGAGAGCGTGGTCGGGTCTACGGATCCCCGTTGTACTTCGTCGTCGCCGACGAGCAACGTCGCGTCGGACGGAAAGAACTGTCGCAGTTCGGATGACCTCGTTCGGGTCACCTGGCCCCGTCGGCATCCCGGAGCTCGTCGCGAAACTGCGCCGTAGCCACGTCCTGCGCGTTGGAGTAGATCCACGATCGCGCCATGAACGAGACCACACCAGCCGTTGCACCGGCGATGATCACGACGATGGTGATGAACACGAGGACCAGTCGAGTACGCAGGCCGTCGACTCGCAGCCGGGACGGCATCAACGAACCGGTCCTGGATCGAATCGATATCCGAACCCGCGCACCGTTTCGATGACGGCCGGTGCAGAGGGATCGTCCTCGATCTTGCCGCGTAGTCTCTGGACTGCGGCATCGACGATTCGGGAGTCTCCGAGATAGTCCTGATCCCATGCTGCAGAAAGCAATTGGCCTCGGCTGAGTACGTGACCCACGTTCTCGGTCAGGGCGAGCAGGAGACGAAGCTCGGTGGGCGTGAGCGTCAGCAGAGTTCCGCCCTTCCTCACCTGTAGCGACGAACGGTCGACGGTCAAGTCGCCGTACTGCTCGACGATTGCCGTCGCTGTCGGCGCGGAGGGTGTCGTGTCCGTCGATCGTCTGACCACAGCCTTGATGCGAGCGTCCAGGACCCGTGGGCTCGTGGGTTTGACGACGTAGTCGTCGGCACCGGCTTCCAGACCCGCGACGGTGTCGATGTCATCGGAGCGGGCGGTGAGGATGATGATCGGGACCGAACTCTGCGTTCGGATCCGTCGGCAGATCTCGTAGCCGTCGGCTCCGGGGAGGCCGAGGTCGAGCAGGACGATCTCGGCGGAAGTGAGCGCGTCGTCCAGATCACCGTTCCCGTCGTGGCGATGGACGACTCGGTGACCGAGTCGGTTGAGCCCCAACGTCATTGCTTCGGCCACAGCTGGGTCGTCCTCCACGAAGAGAATGTTCACCATGTCGAGGACCTTGTGTTGTAGGGGCGATCGCGATCGGCCAAGGGTACAGGGCTCACACTTGCGCGAGACGTTCGTTGCCGGGGTCGGCCAGCGTCGAATGACGGGGCGTGGAGATCCTGATCGGGAAAGCGGAGACCGCCAGGGCGTAGCACCCGACGAGCAGCAGCGCGCCGAGCGCGTCACTGGGGCGGTGCCATTTCAGGACGACGACCGACACGGCAGTTCCGAGGACGAGCAGTGCTCCGTTGATCGCGACGAGGTTTCGCCAGCGGCGAGCGCTCACGAGGTAGACCGCACAGACGACAGCTGTAACGCAGGTTACGGTGCCGCTGGGAAAGGAGTTGTGCTGGACGAGGCCGTCCAAATTCGGTCGGTCGAGCGAGTACTTGAGAATCCAGGCCGTGGCAATCGGTCCGAGTGTCATGATTCCCGCTCGCAGCGCAAGTGCGATCCTGTTGCCGCGCCACGCGATCAGGCATGCGACGAGAACCGCTCCTGCAGCCGAGACCGGTGCGACGAGTTCGACGAATGCGGCGCAGACGTCGAGGAGGTCCCCGGACAGTGCTTCGGCGCTCACCATCAGTTCCTGATCCACAGTTTGGCCTGTGGTCGTCAACACGCACAGGCAGTAGACGACGACTCCCAGGTTCAGCAGTGCCAGTGCGGCGAGCAGTCGCCGCGGTTCGACCCGTGTCATTTTCAACCCACCGCTCGTTCGTCGGTCGGGTCGTCGAGTGGCACCGGGCAGGTGCCGCCAGGAGTGGTCGCCATTTCGAAGTGCCACATTTCGTTGGCATAGGTCTGGCACAGGCCGTAGTCGTTGCCGTGTCGGATCATCCAGTCGGCGGCATCCGTCCGTCCGACATCGACCGCACGTCCGGTGACATGCTTGGAATTGCTGGGGGTCTGCACCCATCGTCTGGCTTCGTCGGTGCTGCCGTAGCGGGTCGCGGCCTCGTCGAACAAGCGTTGCTGGTACGCCGCGGAACGCCAGCCGGAGGTGACGTACACATCGACTCCGGACGATTTTGCGTCGGCAGCGGCGGAGTGCAGCGCCATGAGCAGAACGGGGTCGAGACGGGCAAGCGCGGGAAGATCGGTGTTGTCGAGGCCGATCCGGTCGTCTATCTCACCGCCGGCCGGCCCCGAGTCGGGCTGACCGGCCAGATAGTGCGCGGCAGTCGGAGTGTCGGGCTCTGTGTTCGAGCATGCGGTGAGCGTCAGCGCTGCGAGCGCCGTGACGAAGAGTGTGCGTGTGGTCGCCATGCGTTCGAGACTGCTCGGCCGGTGTCACCGGCCGGTGCCCGTGATTCGCCGTCTTCGTCACGGTTCCGACCGGTTGTGTAACAGGACGGAACGGGACCGAAACGGAAGCTCACACGACTGTGCCCCGCCTCCGAGATAGGGGGCGGGGCACAGTGCTCGCACGCAGTCGAGGCCGTGGAGGAAAACGAAGAGCGAGGCCGAAATCAGCCCCGGACCACCTTGCCTGCCTTCAAGCAGGAGGTGCACACGTTCATGCGCTTGGAGTTACCAGGCGCAACCTGAGCGTGAACGGTCTGGATATTCGGGTTCCAACGACGGTTGGTCCGTCGGTGCGAGTGCGAGACCGACTTACCGAAGCCGGGCCCCTTGGCGCATACGTCGCAGACGGCAGCCATAGTCGCGAACTCCTTGATAGATGTTGATCGATACATGTGGTCGAAGACATCGAAACGAACTACGAGCAGATGCAAGGATTGCAATGCGTGAAGATCGCCTCGAGGCAACCCTGCAAGAATAGCGGCGTCGCACGCAATCACCAAACCGCCACGACAGACGCTGCGCGAGGGCTCACGGACGGCGCGCCACCGATCATGCCCGACTAAGCTTCGGGCACTGTCCGCGAGGGAGTTCGGACGAGGTAGCGGACGTGACGCGGGGGGGAGGCTGCTCGAGGTGGTCGACGTACTCGAATCGATCGATGCCGCGGCCCTGCGACGGTGGGCCTACCGCTGCGTCGATTCCCTGACCGCGCGGTGCGACGAGATCAATGCACTCAACGTGTTCCCCATCCCAGACTCGGACACCGGCACCAATCTCATGTTCACCTTCCGTGCCGCGGTGGAGTCGATGCGCGCGGCCGGGCCCACTGCGGACGCCCGCGCCGTCGGCCGGA
>NZ_BAOX01000073.1:0-19006 GCF_000813105.1 Rhodococcus sp. BS-15
CGGCGACCGTCAGGCTCAGGCGACGCCTGCGCAGTGTGGCCATGTCCTCGGTGCGCACCTGGGCGGTGATGGGCGTCGAGAACGTCACCCGGTCGATGTTCTGTTCGGTGCGGATCGTCAGCACACCGGCCGATTCGAGTTCCTCGATCAGACGTGGATCCATCACGGCGGCTGCGGCTCCGAACTCCAGCGAACCGGCCAGGGCGACCATGTCCAGTGCGTCGTCGATCTCGGCCGCGCCGGCGTAATCGGCGAGCGCGATCACCTCGGCCAGATGATCGCGCACCACATCGGACAGACCGGCCGACACGGGTAGGGGAGCGGACAGGTGCCACACGTGCGACGACACCGTCAACGCCCGGCGCTCGACCGCCGTCGCCACCAGATCTCGGAGCACCACGAGGTTGCCGGAGGACAATGCGGTGACTGCGAAAACTGCTGCACTGTCGACGATTTCGCCGCTGCGACCGAGCATCGACTCGATCAGCGACCGGCACTGCTCGGGAGTGAGCGGCTCGAGATCGATGCGGTCGATCACGCCGTCCTTCCACAGGGCGTCGAGCACGGGGGTGCGGCGTCGACCCGCGCTGACGCTGGCCAGCACGAACAGATCCTTCGATCCGACGCGACGCGCCAGGAGCTCGATGGTCGAATCGGCCAGCCATTGGGCGTCGTCGATGACCACGACGGTGCGTCGACCGCCGTGCGCGTCGGCCAGCGTGGCGGCCAGAGCTCGATCCGATTCGACGGGGACGAATCCGGTACCTGTCGGCATCACCGTCACCACTCGGTGGGGATGCCACCCGAGGCGCACCAGCGACCGCACCGCCTCGATCAACAGGCGGGTTCGGCCGACACCGGGCGCGGCCTTGACGGCCATCCCGCCGTACCTGCCGGCGGCATGCAGGATTCGCTGCAGCTCGCCGTCTCGACCGATCAGCGGCACCTCGCCGATCGACCGCTTTTCCACCGCCATTGCTGGATTATGGTCTACAACTTACGAAGCCGCAGCCGGTTGATCGCGTGGTCGTTGTCCTTGCGTAACACCATCGTCGCTCGCGGTCGCGTCGGCAGGATGTTCTCCACCAGATTCGGCAGGTTGATCGAATGCCACAGATCCTCGGCCGCAATCTGCGCGTGGTCGTCGGACAGGCCTGCGTAGTGGTGGAAGTGCGAGGACGGATCGGTGAAGGACGTCTTGCGCAATGCGAGAAAGCGTTTGACGTACCAACTCTCGATGTCCTCGATCCGCGCGTCGACGTAGATCGAGAAGTCGAACAGATCCGAGACCATCAACCGCGGTCCGGTCTGTAATACGTTGAGCCCCTCCACGATCAGGATGTCGGGCTGCCGGACCATGTGGTACTGGCCCTTGACGATGTCGTACGAGACGTGCGAGTAGACCGGCGCACCCACCTCTTCGGTCCCGGACTTGACCTCGGTGACGAATCTGAGCAGCTTACGCCTGTCGTAACTCTCGGGAAATCCCTTGCGGTGCAGTATGCCTCGACGCATGAGCTCGGCCGTCGGGTAGAGGAATCCGTCGGTGGTGACCAGATCGACCCGCGGATGATGGTCCCATCGGGCCAGGAGTGCCTGCAGCACACGGGCCGTCGTCGACTTTCCGACGGCGACGCTCCCCGCGACACCGATGACGAACGGGACCTGACGGTCGGGGTGCTTCTCGCCGAGGAACGTCGCGGTCGCGGCGAACAGCCGTTGCCGAGCCGCGACCTGAAGGTGAATCAGTCGTGCCAGCGGCAGATAGACCTCCGCCACCTCGTCGAGATCGATTTGTTCACCCAGGCCGCGCAGACCGACGAGTTCTTCCTCGGTCAGCACCAACGGCGTGGATTGGCGCAGCGTGCGCCACTGCACACGGTCGAACTCGACGTACGGACTGGACTCGCTCACGCACGACTCCAACAGGTCGGAGCTGCGGAGGGTTCGGCTGAGCTCCTGTCGAGCGCGAGTCGCATGGTTCCAGATTGTGCTCGGTGCCGGTCGATCGCGCACGGGCGGGGTCGTTCGCCGTACTAGGGTTCGGATATGGATGCTGCTTCCCTCGTTCGTGAATACCTGCTGCTGGGCCTGAGTTTCGACCGGCTCGAAGACGGATTCGTCGACGCGTACACCGGAGATCCCGAGTTGCGTCGAATCACAGAGAACGCCCCCGCGCCCGAGCCGCGCGAGTTGATCCGTCGAGCACAGACACTGCGCGCCGAGCTCGGCAACGTCGATCTGACACCCGAGCGCACGACGTTCCTCGACGTCCACCTGCGCGCACTGGAATGTTCGGCGCGCAAGTTCGCAGGCGAGGACATCGGCTTCGTCGACGAGGTGTACGCCTACTTCGACGTCCGAATCTCCGCAGGCGATCAGGACCAGTACCTGCAGGCACACCGCAAGATGGACGAAGTTCTCGCCGGTCCCGGGTCGCTCGGCGAACGGTTGATCGCGCATCGCCGTGCGGACGTGATTCCGGCCGACCGACTGCAGGACTGCGTCGAGGCGTTCTCGTCCGCGCTGCGCGACCGCGTCCGCGCCGAATACACGCTGCCCGACACCGAGCAGGTGACCTACGAGGTCGTCGGCGACAAGCCGTGGTCCGGGTTCAACTATTACCTCGGTGACTATCGCTCGACCGTGGCGATCAATTCCGACATCGAGCAGCAGATGGCCAATCTGCCGCACCTGATCGCGCACGAGTCCTACCCGGGGCACCACACCGAACACTGCCGCAAGGAGACCGGACTGGTCGGTGCAGGCCAGCTCGAGCAGACGCTGTTCCTGGTCAACACTCCGCAGTGCCTGATGGCCGAGGGCTTGGCCGATCACGCGCTCGGGGCCGTCGTCGGCGAAGGCTGGGGCCTGTGGGCGCAGGAGATCTACGCCGATCTGGGACTGCGATTCGACGGCGAGAAGGCCGAGCGTCTCGCGGCGGCGTCGAGCCAGCTGTTGGGGGTCCGGCAGGACGCCGCGCTGCTACTGCACGATCAGCACAAGAGCGAGGACGACGTCGCTGCCTACCTGGAACGATGGTCGCTGGCATCGCCGCAGCGCGCCCGGCACAGCCTGCGGTTTCTGTCCTCCCCGCTGTGGCGCGCGTACATCAGTACCTACGTCGAGGGCTACAAGCTGCTCGCCGGCTGGCTCGACCGTGGTGCGACGGCCGGTGAGCGCGCGCAACTGTTCGGCAGGCTGCTCGACGAGCCACTGACACCCGGTGCATTGCGCGTCTCGTAAACTGGCCGAGCCCCCTTTATTCTGCTGTCCCTTGGAGACTCCTGTTATGACTGACGTCAACAACCTGTCACTGGCCGAACTCGATCCCGAGGTCGCCGAGGCGATGGCCGGTGAGCTGGGGCGTCAGCGCGACACTCTCGAGATGATCGCCTCGGAGAACTTCGTCCCCCGCGCGGTACTGCAGGCCCAGGGCAGCGTCCTGACCAACAAGTACGCCGAGGGCTACCCCGGCCGCCGCTACTACGGCGGCTGCGAGCACGTCGACATCGTCGAGGATCTCGCGCGCAACCGCGCCAAGGAACTCTTCGGTGCCGAGTTCGCCAACGTGCAGCCGCACGCAGGTGCGCAGGCCAACGCGGCGGTGCTGATGGCACTGATCAACCCGGGCGACAAGATCATGGGCCTCGACCTGGCGCACGGAGGTCACCTCACCCACGGCATGAAGCTCAACTTCTCGGGCAAGCTCTACGAGGTCGAGTCCTACGGGGTGTCCAAGGAAGACCACCGCATCGACATGGACGAGGTGCGCAAGCAGGCCATCGCCGCCAAGCCGCAGGTACTCATCGCCGGCTGGTCGGCGTACCCGCGCCACCAGGACTTCGCTGCGTTCCGCTCCATCGCCGACGAAGTGGGCGCACTGCTCTGGGTCGACATGGCGCACTTCGCCGGACTCGTCGCCGCAGGCGTGCACCCCTCACCCGTGCCGTACGCAGACGTCGTCTCCTCGACCGTGCACAAGACCCTCGGCGGACCGCGCTCCGGCATCATCCTGGCCAAGAAGGAATGGGCCAAGAAGCTCAACTCCGCAGTGTTCCCCGGCCAGCAGGGCGGGCCGCTGATGCACGCCATCGCCGCCAAGGCCGTCGCCTTCAAGATCGCTGCGACGCCCGAGTTCAAGGAACGCCAGGAACGCACCCTCCTCGGTGCATCACTGCTCGCCGATCGTCTCACCGGTGCCGACGTCGCAGACAAGGGCATCTCCGTCCTCACCGGCGGCACCGACGTACACCTCGCGCTCGTCGACCTGCGCAACTCCGAGCTCGACGGCCAACAGGCCGAGGACCTCCTGCACGAGGTCGGCATCACCGTCAACCGCAACGCAGTGCCCTTCGACCCGCGCCCGCCGATGGTCACCTCGGGCCTGCGCATCGGCACCGGCGCACTGGCAACCCGCGGATTCGGCGAAGCCGAGTTCACCGAGGTCGCCGACATCATCGGCACCGCACTGGCCACCGGCGAGGCCAGCGATTCCCTGAAGGACCGCGTCGTGAAACTGGCACAGAGCAAGCCACTGTACGAGGGCCTCGAAGACTGGGGATTGCTGGGCTGATCCTGCTCACGCCCCGCCGCGTCGGGGGAGGGCGCTCTCGGCACCGCCCGATTGCCGACCTGGGGCGATTCGGCCGTAACGCGTTGTTCACCGACACGCCAGACTTCCAGCGAGCCGAACCTCGATTTCGGCGGTACCGTCGGCAGTAACAGGCAGCGGGGAAGCTACCTGTGCGGGAGGTTCTGATACGTGACTGAGCTAGTGAGCGCGAGAGGGCCGGTACCCGGTCCTCGTGTCACCTGACACATCGGACCCGACCGGCCGAGCGACAGAGTTTGCGCGGTGCCGCGCAGACGTAGGAGCCCCACGTGACCACTTCACGCTCCGTTTCCGCCCCTCTTCGGACATTCGTGCTCGATACCTCGGTCCTGCTCTCGGATCCCTGGGCAGTCATTCGGTTCGCCGAGCACAATGTGGTACTTCCGTTGATCGTGATCAGCGAGTTGGAGGGCAAACGCCACCATCACGAATTGGGATGGTTCGCGCGGGAATCCTTGCGCATGCTCGACGACCTGCGCGTCGAGTTCGGCCGACTCGACCAGCCGGTTCCCATCGGAACATCCGGTGGCACACTGCAAGTCGAGCTCAACCACACCGATCCCACGGTTCTTCCCGTCGGCTTCCGCACCGACTCAAACGATTCTCGAATCCTCGCCTGCGCCCTCAACCTGAAGGCCGAGGGCAAGGACGTCGTACTCGTCAGCAAGGACATTCCGTTGCGCGTCAAGGCCGGTGCTGTCGGTCTTCCCGCCGACGAGTACCACGCTCACGACGTCGTGCCCTCCGGCTGGACCGGCATGGCCGAGCTCGACGTGCCGTCCGACGCAGTCGACACGCTGTTCAACGACGGCGTCATCGACTTGGCCGAGGCGCGAGACCTGCCGTGCCACACCGGAGTTCGACTGCTTGCCGGACGGCAGAGTGCGCTGGGGCGCGTCACGCCCGACAAGCAGATCCAACTCGTGCGCGGTGAGCGTGAGGCGTTCGGTCTGCACGGCCGTTCGGCTGAACAGCGGGTGGCGCTCGATCTTCTGCTCGACGAGAGCATCGGCATCGTCTCACTCGGTGGAAAGGCAGGCACCGGTAAGTCCGCTCTGGCGCTGACTGCCGGACTCGAGGCCGTCCTCGAACGTCGCTCGCATCGGAAAGTCGTTGTCTTCCGGCCCCTCTACGCCGTCGGCGGCCAGGAGCTCGGCTACCTCCCCGGTAGCGAGAGCGAGAAGATGGGCCCCTGGGGACAGGCGGTTTTCGACACCCTCGAAGGGCTCGCGAGCCCGGAGGTGATGGAGGAGGTCATCGCCCGAGGAATGCTGGAAGTGTTGCCACTGACGCACATTCGCGGTCGATCGCTGCACGACTCCTTCGTGATCGTCGACGAGGCACAGTCACTCGAGCGCAACGTGCTGCTGACGGTTCTGTCCCGGCTGGGTTCGGGCTCACGCGTCGTACTCACCCACGACGTCGCTCAGCGCGACAACCTGCGCGTCGGACGGCACGACGGCGTCGCTGCAGTGATCGAAAAGCTGAAGGGTCACCCACTTTTCGCGCACATCACCCTCACTCGCAGCGAGCGTTCACCGATCGCGGCACTGGTGACGGAAATGCTCGAAGAGTTCGGGCCTTCGGGAGCCTGACCCCCCTGTGAGCGTGGAGCCTGCGGGTCGTTCCGCAGGCTCCACTCCTGCCTCGTAGCCCACTACGAAGTTCCGCTCACAAGGGTCACCGGCCCGTCACGGCCCGGAATGTTCCTCGCACAAGACCTTTCAGGAAGTCGACGTTGTCGAAGTAGTCCCGCCACACGGCCACTTTGCCGTCGCGCAGCTCGAAGGTTCCGCACACCCAGAATTCGATTCGGAGCCGCCGCCAGATCAGCACATCCGTGCGTTCGGTGAGCACGACATCTCCGTCGGCGGCGATGTTGTGCACGATCACGTCGAAGCCGAACGCAGGCTCGGCAAGCGTGGCCATGAACCTGCCCACGTTCGAGCGGCCGCGCACCTTCGGCAATCCGACGTTGTGCCAGACGATGTCGTCGTCGAGAAGCGACATCGCGCGCTCGGTGTCTCGACTTCTCAACGCGTCGAACAGATTCACTACGGTCTCGGTCGCCTGCTGTGTCTCGGTCATTTCGTGAACCGCCCCAATCCATCGCCGTCGAAGAACTCGAGTGTCAGCGTATTCGCGTTGAACGTCGCCTGGGAGATGGACCCGTCTGGCGCGTTCTCACCGCTCGGCTCGAACGTGAACGTGTCACCGTCCCACGGCGTCAACTCGTAGGAGGTTCCGTTCGGTCCGAGAGCCAACGTCAGTTCCCCGTTGATCTCCGCTACCGTCGCCGGCCCCCAGTAGCTGTTCTGGTACACCCCCACATACGACGCGAGGGGTTGTGGCGCAGTGGGATTGGTGGGGGCGGTCTTGCCTGCGAGCTCGCCCTCCGGTTCGCTCATCCCGGCGAACGCATTCTTGTACAGCGTTCGCCAGTCCTCCCGCACCTCACCGAACTGAACGAGGTCTGCGAACTCGGCGGTCACCGTTTCGGCGATGCCGAGGGGCGCGGCGTTCGTCAGCACGACGATGGCGACGTCCAGTGAAGGAATCCAGACGAAGTTGGTGCCGGCTCCGAGTGCGAACGCTCCGGAATGGCTCACCGTCGCGCGGCCGGCCGCACTGGTGGAGACGTTGAACCCGAAGCCGTAGTAGCCGGCGCGTGAGTCCGGTGTCGCCGACGGGCTCGAGACGATCTGCGCGCTGACCGCGGGCAGGAGGCGTCGGGATTCACGAGCTCTCGTCCGTCGTGGTTGCCGTCGGCGATCATCATTGTCAGCCACTTCGCGAGGTCGTTCACCGAGGAGCTGACGCCACCGGCCGGGGTCTGTGGATCGGGTTCCCGCTGATACTTCGCCTGATACTCGCCGTCGACGAGTACGTGGGGTACGGCCCGATCGGCGCGCGCGATGTAGTCCGCGAACGACGAGCTGGTCGAGGTCATACCCAGCGGGCCGTAGATCGTGTCCTGGCCGAGGGTGTCCCAGTCCTTGCCCGACGCCGCAGCGACGGCCTCGGCCGCGGCCGTGATCCCGAAGTTGGTGTAGTGGTACGTGGAGCGGAACGGGTCGAGGGGCACCTCCCGAAGGCGTTCGAGAACCTGGCGCCGGTCGTAGCCGAGGTCCTCCAGCAGATCCCCGGCATGCTCGGGCAGCCCGCTTCGGTGGGCGTAGAAGTCGCCGACCGTGATGTTCTCGGTCACCCACGGATCGTCGAGTGCGAACCACGGCAGCTGCGAGACCACCGGCGTCGACCAGTCGACTACGCCCGCTCCCACCTGTGACGCGATGACCGTCGCACCGACCGATTTGGACAGCGACGCCACCTGGAACACCGAGTCACCGTCGACGGGGTCGTCCGTGCCCACTTCGCGAACGCCGAAGCCCTTCGAATAGACGACGTCCGAGCCGTGCACGACGGCAATGGCCATACCGGGAATGTTCGACGCCGCCATCAGCTCCTCGGCGATGCCGTCGAGCTTGCCGACCGCCTCGTCGACGCGGCCGTCGGGAACATCGACTCCTGCGACCTGACCAGGGGAGAGGTCGCCGGTCGGTGCAGGCTCGGAGGTCGGAGGACTCTCTGCAGTGGGTGCGTTGTCGGAGCACCCGACCAGCACCACCATCGAGCACACAACAGCAAGACACAGAAAATTTCGACCCGACCGCATCATGAGGAGTCCTCACTTCGATGACTGGATGCACCTGAGAATAGACCCGCAACGACCTGGCGTTAGGAGAATTCACAATGGTCAGGGGCACGACGTCGGGCGCTCAGGTGTAGGCGCTACGGTTACCGCATGTCTACGAACCTGTCCGACGGTGATCTGCTGGTCCGTTTGGAGCCCGCGGTCGAAGAGAATCTACGACGCCACATCGAGGCTGCCAACGATTGGCATCCCCACGATCTCGCGCCGTTCGACGAGGGCAAGAACTTCGCGTTCCTCGGCGGCGAGGACTGGACGCCGGAGCAGTCGCACCTCAGTGATGTCGAAATCCTGTCCGCCACGGTCGGCGTGCTGGTGGCCGACAACCTGCCCGCGTACCACCGCGAACTGGCCCACGCGCTCACCGGCCTCGGGGCCTGGTGGAAGTGGACCGGCCGATGGACGTCGGAGGAGAACCGACAGTCCATCGTGCTGCGCAACTTCCTGGTGCTCACCCGCGCAGTCGATCCGGTCGCCCTCGAGCGGGTTCGGATGGAGCACATGACACTCGGATTCGACGCTCCCAGCCAGGGTCTGCTCGACATCCTCGCGCACTTCGCCATCGAGGAAGCCGCAGCCTCGCTGCGCAATCGCAACACCATCGCCCTCGGCAAGGATCCGATGCTGGCCACCATCCTCGGCCGCATCGCCGACGACGACGCGCTGCAGTCGACGTTCTACGCCAACATCATCGACGAGGCATTCGCCGTGGTGCCCGACCAGGCCGCCCGCGCCATCGCAGACCGGATCAACGGATTCAAGATTCCCGAGGTCGATCTCCCGGACCGCGGCAGCAGCTCCGCCGCCCTCGCCGAAGCCGGAATCTACGACGCCGATCAGGAACGCGACAAGGTGTTCAAGCCACTGCTCGCAGGCTGGAAGATCTTCGACCGCACCGATCTGGGCGAGGACGGCCTGAAGGCACGCGAGGAACTCGCGCACCTGGCCTGAGGTTCGCCCCCTTCGAACGAACCCGCCCCCGGTTGGGATCAATGCGACTTTGTTGCAGTCAGAGTGACTGAAACCCACATCGATCCCGCCGGGGGCGGCCCGTTTCGAAAGGTCCGGCAGGGCGAACAGGAAAGCTAGTCCTTGACCTTCGCCATGGCGAGGACGTCGAGGCGCTTGTCCAGTTCGGCTTCGCTGAGCTTGTCGCCGATCAGTCCGCGGTCGATGACCGTCTGACGGATCGTCTTCTTCTCCTTGAGTGCCTGCTTCGCGACGGCGGCGGCTTCCTCGTAGCCGATCGCGGAGTTCAGCGGCGTCACGATGGACGGCGAGGATTCGGCGAGGGTCTTGAGGTGCTCGACGTTGGCTTCGAGGCCGACGACACACTTGTCTGCGAACAGCACCGAGACGTTGGCGAGCAGCTTGAACGATTCGAGTACGTTGCGCGCCATCATCGGGATGTACACGTTGAGCTCGAATGCGCCCGATGCGCCGCCGAATGCGACCGCGGCGTCGTTGCCGATGACCTGAGCCGCGACCTGCGTAACAGCCTCGGGCAGAACGGGATTGACCTTGCCGGGCATGATGGAGCTACCGGGCTGCAGGTCGGGGAGGGCGATCTCGCCGAGTCCGGTGAGCGGTCCCGATCCCATCCAGCGAATGTCGTTGGCAATCTTGGTCAGTGAGACCGCGATGGTGCGCAGTGCGCCCGACGCCTCGACGAGTCCGTCGCGTGCGGCCTGCGCCTCGAACGAATCCTTGGCGGCGGTGAGTGCATCGATACCGGTCGACGCAACAAGTGCGGCAACGACTTTCGGTCCGAAGCCGTCGGGTGCGTTGAGTCCGGTGCCGACAGCGGTGCCGCCGATGGGCAGTTCGCCGAGCCGCGGCAGGGTGGCCTCGACGCGTTCGATGCCGGCTTCGATCTGACGGGCGTAGCCGCCGAATTCCTGTCCGAGGGTGACCGGAACGGCATCCATGAGGTGGGTGCGGCCGGACTTCACGACGTGCTTCCACTCCGTTGCCTTGACCACGAGAGCCTCGTGGAGGTGGCGCAGTGCGGGCACGAGCGAGGTGACGGCTGCCTCGGTGGCGGCGACGTGAGTGGCCGTCGGGAACGTGTCGTTGGAGGACTGCGACATGTTCACGTGATCGTTGGGGTGCACCTCGACGCCTGCCGCCTTCGCGATCGACGCGATGACCTCGTTGGCGTTCATGTTCGAGCTGGTGCCCGAGCCGGTCTGGAAGACGTCGATCGGGAACTGGTCGTCGTGCTTGCCGTCGGCGATCTCGGTGGCGGCGGCGATGATCGCGTCGGCCAGGGTGCCGTCGAGCAGACCGAGGTCCTTGTTGACCTGCGCGCAGGCTGCCTTGAGCAGGCCCATCGCGCGAATCTGAGTGCGCTCGAGCGGACGGCCCGAGATGGGGAAGTTCTCCACGGCACGCTGCGTCTGGGCACGCCAGAGCGCATCGATGGGAACGCGAACCTCTCCCATGGTGTCGTGCTCGATCCGGAACTGCTGTTCGTTCTCTGTCATTGACCTCTTGCCTCGGTAGGTGAATGGAAACTTCGTCGAGCGGACGGTCAGAAGGACGGGATGGCGCCGGAGGTGTCGCCGTCGAAGTCGATGTTCGAGTACTCCTTGAGCTTGTTGAGCTGGTGGTACGCGTCGATCATGCGGACGGTGCCGGACTTCGAGCGCATCACGATGGACTGCGTGTGCGCACCGCCGCCCGAGTATCGGACGCCCTGGAGCAGGTCGCCGTCGGTGACGCCGGTCGCGGTGAAGAAGACGTTCTCGCCCGAGACCAGGTCCTCGGTGGACAGGACGCGATCGAGGTCGTGTCCGGCGTCGATCGCCTTCTGGCGCTCGTCGTCGTCGGTCGGAGCAGCATGCCCTGGTGCGCGCCACCCATGCAGCGCATGGCGGCCGCGGCGATGATGCCTTCGGGGGTTCCGCCGGTGCCCATGAGGATGTCGATGGGAGAGGTGGGTCGGGCGGCGGCGATGGCACCGGCGACGTCGCCGTCGGAGATCAGTCGAATGCGGGCGCCGGTGTCGCGCACCTGCTGGATCAGCTCGGCGTGCCGGGGTCGGTCGAGGATGCACACCGTGACGTCGGAGGTGGATCCCTTCTTGATCTTGGCGACGCGGGCGATGTTCTCCGCGACCGGTGCGGTGATGTCGATGACGTCGGCGAAGTCGGGTCCGACGGCGATCTTCTTCATGTAGAAGACGGCGGACGGATCGAACATCGCGCCGCGCTCGGCGACCGCGAGAACCGAGATGGCGTTGGGCATGCCCTTGGCCATCAACGTCGTGCCGTCGACGGGATCGACGGCGAAGTCGACCTCGGGGCCGTTGCCGTTGCCGACCTGCTCGCCGTTGTAGAGCATCGGCGCTTCGTCCTTCTCGCCCTCGCCGATGACGACGACTCCGCGCATCGAGACCGAGCTGACCAACTGCCGCATGGCATCGACTGCTGCTCCGTCGCCACCTTCCTTGTCGCCGCGACCGACCCAGCGACCCGAGGCGAGCGCACCGGCCTCGGTGACGCGGACGAGTTCGAGTGCGAGGTTGCGATCTGGCGCCATGGCGCGAGTGGACTCGGTGCTGGCCGTCATCGGTTTGTAGCCTCCTGGTTGGTGGGGTGTTACCCAGGCGCGATTATCTCACTTCTGTGATGCCCGCGGTGGGGTCGGGTCGTCTGTGAGGCACGCGCCGACCGAGCACTGCTGCGCAGAGGGGATACTGGAGATGTGGCGAACAGCAAACCCCGGATTCTCAACAACAGCCGCGACATGGTGTGGTCGCTCATTCCGCTGGTCATCGCGTGTTTGTTGATTGCGGGTATCGCCAGTCAATGCTCGTTGAGCCCCGGCGGGCCCAGGCAGGGGCCCATTCCCAACTTCGACATCGACACCGCGCTGCAGTACGACGCGTCCGAAATCGGTTTTCCGGTGCGTAATCCGGTTGTTCCCGAGGATTGGACGCCCAACTCGGGCAGTCGTCCCACGATCTCCGGCGACAACGGCGGACCGGTGTCGACTGTCGGATACATCACCGGATCGGGTGCGTATCTGCAGCTGACCCAGACCAGCGCCGTCGAGGAAGTGTTGGTTCCTTTCGTGGCCGGCGAGGAAACGGTGTACGCGTCGGGCGCGCAGAACGTCTCGGGTCGAGACTGGGTCGTCTACGGCGAGGAAGGCTCGCGGAAGTACTGGGTCTCGGACTTCGGCGACGTGCGAATACTGCTGGGCGGTACCGCGAACGATGTGGACTTCACCACGCTCGCCCAGGCCCTCGAGGTCACCGAACCGCTCGCGCCCTAGCTGTCCTTCTCGGTGCTCGCGAGCGCGGTCTCGATCCGCTTGCGGGCACCTGCGAGCTGCTCCTCGCAACGAGTGGCCAGCTGCTCTCCCCGCTCCCACAGAGCCAAAGAGGCGTCGAGATCGAGCCCGCCCTGCTCGAGGATCTTCACCACGCCCACCAGCTCGTCGCGGGCCTCTTCGTAGCCCAGTTCCGATACCGGCTTGTCGTTCTCGCTCATGCGTACTCCTTCTGTCATTTGACTCGCCCCATGACTGCGGCGGTGACGGCACCGTCGGCCACGCGCACTCTGATCTGTGTACCCGGTGGTGCGTCCTCGACCGAACGCAGAACCTCGGGATCCGAACCCGCGACCACCCGCTGTACGACGGCATAGCCCCGAGCAAGTGTGGCAGCAGGACCCAGCGTCGACAGCCTGGCCCGCAGATGTTCGACGAGCGTGTCCTGCGTGGTGAGTTCGCGTTGCACGTCGCGTCGGGCAGCGTCGAGCAGTCGTCGAACCTCCTCGCGACGTTGCTCGAGCGAGGCCAGTGGGTCCGCCAGCACCGGCCGGTGTCGCAGCATGTCCAGGCCGCGTGCCTCGCGTTCGACCCAATTGCGCAGCGCTGCAGCACTTCTCGACTTCAATTCCGAGACCAGGGCTTGTTCGGCGACGGCGTCGGGCACCACGAGTTTGGCGGCATCGGTTGGGGTTGCGGCCCGCAGATCCGCGACGTGGTCGCTCAGTGGGCTGTCTGGCTCGTGGCCGATGGCACTGACGATGGGTGTGGTGGCGCGGGAGATGGCGCGGCACAGAGCCTCGTCCGAGAACGGCAGCAGATCCTCGACGCTACCGCCGCCGCGGGCGAGGATGATGACGTCGACGGCGGGGTCGTCGTTCAGCTCCTTCAGCGCGTCCAGAATCGCCGGAACAGCTTGTGGGCCCTGGACCGGTGTGTTGCGGACCTCGAATCGGACCGCGGGCCAACGCCTCTGCGCGACGGTCAGCACGTCCTTCTCGGCTGCGCTGGCGCGCGCGGTGATCAATCCGATGGTGCCCGGCAGGAACGGCAGCGGACGTTTGAGGCGTGGGTCGAACAAACCCTCCGCGGCGAGCAGAGCTCTCAGACGTTCGATACGAGCCAGCAGTTCGCCGACGCCCACCGCGCGAATGTCCGTGGCGCGCAGCGAGATTGTTCCCCTACCGGTGAAGAACGACAACTTGCCGTAGAGGATGACGCGCGCACCCTCGGTCAGTGGAATGGGGGAACGGTCGAGCAACTGCGGCGAACAGGTCACCGACAGCGACATGTCGGCCGACGGATCACGCAGCGTCAGAAAGGCCGTCCTGGTGCCGGGACGAGCGTTGATCTGGGTGAGCTGCCCCTCCACCCAGATGGAGCCGAGCTTGTCGATCCAGCCGGCAACCTTCATGGCGACGGTACGCACCGGCCACGGCTGTTCGGCGGTGCTCGCGCCTGGCTGGTTGGGACCGGACTGGGTTGGGGGAGTGCTCACTTGGCCTTGGCGGTGGTGATGCGGTTGGCGAGCATCGTCTGGAAGGGCGCGCGAGAGAGCGTGTCGTTCTCGTAGTCGAGCAGGGTTTCGAGGTCCTCGATCGAGAGCGTGCGCAGGCGGGCGCGCAGCTGTGCCAGGGCGAGGGTGTCGAAGTCGATCATCTCGACGATCTCGGGCTTGTCGGCGGAGGGAGCGCGCTTGGCCGAGGTGTCCTGAACCGGCTCGTCCAGCGGAGGCGTCGAGTACAGAGCGAAGCGGCCGTTCGCCGCGACCGGCTCGGCCACGGGGGCGTCGGGCACATCGACGTCGTCGGTGATCACAGCGGCGTCGAATCTCGACTCGGTGTCGAAGGTCTCGTCCCCGTCCTCGTCGAAGCTGGCCCAGGCGGGCTGCTCCTCGCTCGGGGTCCCGATGACCGGCAAGTTCGCGATGACCAGATCGCCCTTGATGGCCAACGCCGTCACCTGCTGCTGGAATCGCATACTGCGCGCCAGTGCCTCGCTGACGACCGTCATCGGCAGCATCAGGGCGGAACCGGGAAGCTTGCGAGCCTCTTCCACGACGGTCACGGCGACGCCTGCAGCCACACGCGCTGCAAAGGGGACTCGAGTCATGTGCACCAGACTGCCCGAAACGGTGAACTTTGGGTAGCCGACAGGCTGTACGACCCTTCGCGGCCGGGGTCGAGGGACGTGGAAACGAGGCAGGCGAGCTCGGTGCACGTATCCTGGGAGGTATGTCTTCGGCTGTTCCTCTGAATCTTGGTATTGCACAGTCCGCCGGTGCGGGTAAGTCCTCGTACGCCGGGGGTAAGCGAGTGCTGCTCGCGGAGCCGCGGGGCTATTGCGCGGGTGTCGATCGTGCGGTCGAAACCGTCGAGAAAGCGCTGGAGCAGCACGGTGCGCCGGTGTACGTGCGCAAGGAGATCGTGCACAACCGGCATGTGGTCGAGACGCTGTCCGATCGCGGCGCGGTGTTCGTGGAGGAGACCGACGAGGTTCCCGAGGGATCGCTGCTGGTGTTCTCCGCGCACGGCGTCTCACCCGCCGTACACACCTCCGCCGCCGAGCGAAGCCTGCGCACCATCGACGCCACCTGCCCGTTGGTGACCAAGGTGCACCAGGAAGCGAAGCGCTTCGCCAGGGACGACTTCGACATCCTCCTCATCGGCCACGAGGGCCACGAGGAGGTCGAGGGCACCGCAGGCGAAGCTCCCGAGCACATTCAGCTGGTGGATGGCCCCGAGTCGGTCGCCAACGTCACCGTTCGAGACGAGAACAAGGTCATCTGGCTGTCCCAGACCACGTTGAGCGTCGACGAGACGATGATGACGGTCGCGAAACTGCGTGAGCGCTTCCCGACGCTCCAGGATCCGCCGAGCGACGACATCTGCTACGCCACGCAGAACCGTCAGGTCGCGGTGAAGGCGATGGCACCGGAATGCGATCTGGTGATCGTCGTCGGCTCCAAGAACTCCTCGAACTCGGTGCGGTTGGTCGAGGTTGCACTGGGCGCGGGTGCGCGAGCGAGCTACCTCGTCGACTACGCCAAGGAAATCGACCTGGCCTGGCTCGACGGGGTCGAGACGATCGGCATCACCTCGGGCGCGTCCGTACCGGAGATCCTGGTGCAGGGCGTCATCGAACTGTTCGCCGAGCACGGCTACGCAGACGTACAGCCGGTCACCACCGCGAACGAGACGCTGGTGTTCTCCCTGCCCCGCGAGCTGCGCCCAGCTCGCTAGGAGCACGGTCCACGAAGAGTCAACGCCTCGTATCGGAACCCATGCCCAGGAGCAGGGAAACCGATACGGGGCGTCTTTCGGTGTACGAACTAGTCGCTGTGGCGGTCGCGATAGCAACCCGCGGCACCGGATGCGGGGGAATGTCGTCCCGGTGCGAGGTGGGCAGAGCGTGATCTCCCTGGCCGTCACCTGCGGACGAATTGTGTGCCGTGGAAGCGCCTGTCCGAGGAGTCACGACGGGCCTGGCTCCGGTGCTGTACGGATCGGCAACCTCGCGAGGAGCCTGAATTCTGGCCGATCGCTCGCGCCGGGGTTCGGTCGAGTACCGGGGCGCTGCCGAGTAGCGCGACTCGGACGGTTGTGGTCGCTGTGGCTCGCGTGACTGTGCCTCGCGTGACTGCGGTTCACGTGACTGTGCCTGCGGATACTGCGTTCGCTGGTATTCGGGCTTGTAGTTCTGCCGAGGGGAGTCGGTGGCGGCGTATCGAGTCTGCGGTGCCGATGCCGACGATCGCCGGGGACTCGCGCTGGGATCTTCCGCAGAGCGGGAGCCGGGGCGAGGGGTCGAACTCACGCGAGGTTCGGTGTCGGGACGCGGACGAGAATCGGTGCTTCGGCGACCGACGTACGGCCCGGGCACGATGTCGGTGGCCTCGGCTGCGGAGTCGGTGCTGCGATCGGCTGCGGCTGCTCGCCTGCGCGACCGTTCGGGGCGCTCTTCCTGTGCCCGGCGCTGGGCTCTGGTGGGCTTGTCGTCGCTGGGCTTCGGGCTGCGTCGAAGGGTGGGGGCATGCGTGTTCTGCCGTTTGAGCACGATGCGTAGAACTCCGAGTCCGACGGCGACCACGGTGCCGAGCAGCATCAGCGGAAACCGGTTGACCAGCGGAATGGCAACGTTGAGGAGGATGTCCTTGAGGCTGGTTCCTGCGTTCTCGGTGAAGTACTGATACGACAGTGGCACGGCCACGAACAGGATCAGTGGGGCTTGCACCATCGCGGTGAACAGTCCGCGGAAGCGGACGAGAAGAACGCCGGCGATGCAGCCCAGGACGTACATGAACGCGAACGCACCGGTCAGCTCGGTACCGCGTGCGGCATCGATCAGAAATCCGAGAAAAGTCAGTCCCGCGGCGATCGCGACGGCACCCCATGCGGGAACGCCGGGCAGGGTCGCGAGGATGGATCGGTGATCCAGCGGTACCCCGGAGCGGGCACGTTGGGAGGTAGACACCCCCCGAGGTTAGCCGTTGTTCAGCCGACTGCATCGCTGACATGACCGAAGTCGTGCCGGTAGCGGGACGAATCGGACAGTTTGGGCCGCTCGTCCACTCGGGCGATGTCCACCGGCTCGGCGTCGAACAGCTCGAGCTCGTGCAGCTTTCTCGCCGTCACGCTCACCCGGGTATCGACGGACCCGACGGTGGAATTGAAGGACTCCACGGCCTTGCCGAGGTGGGCACCGAGCTTGTCCAGGTGTGTCGAGACCACACCGATCCGCGTGTACAGCTCGCGTCCCAGTTGCTGGATGCGTGCAGCGTCCTCGGCCAGTGACTCCTGCTTCCAGGTGTAGGCGACGGTCCTCAATAACGCGACCAGGGTGGTCGGGGTGGCCAGGATCACGTTCCGACCGAAGGCGTACTCGAGCAGACCGGTGTCCGATGTCAGGGCAGCGTCGAGAAACGGGTCGCCGGGAACGAACAGCACGACGAATTCCGGCGTCGGCTCGAACGCCTGCCAGTACGCCTTGTCGGCCAACTGGTCGATGTGGGTCCGCAGTTGCTTGGCGTGGCGTCGCAGATTCTTCTCCCGCGCGTCGGGATCCTCGTCCTGGGCGGCGTCGAGGTACGCCGCGAACGGCACCTTGGCGTCGACGACGATCTGTCGACCGCCGGCGAGACGGACGATCATGTCGGGTCGGATGCCGTCCTTGCTGACCTGCGTGTCGAAATCGCAGTGCTTGAGCATGCCCGCGAGCTCGACGACGCGCTCGAGTTGGATCTCGCCCCACCGGCCCCGGATCTGCGGTGCGCGCAGCGCCGTGACCAGCTGACCGGTTTGGGTAGACAGATGCATCGACGCACGATGCATACCGGTGACCTGCTCCGACAGTCCCGCGTACGCCCGGATGCGATTGTGCTCGACCTGCCGCACGTGCTCGGAGAGCGCATCGACGGCGTCGTGCAACGGCTCGACCAGGTGCGAGACCTGCTGGCCGATCACGGTCGAATTGCGACGCGCCGAATCCTCGTTGACCGCACTCAGCGACTGCCGAAGCATGCCCTCGTGCTCGCGCAGCGCGGCCAGTTGAGCTTCGGCTCGAACGGCACGATCGCCCATCCGTGATGCGTGCAGCAACCAGCCGACGACCGCGCCGATACCGAGCGCCACGAGCAGTCCGAACGCGGTGAGAATGTTCATGGGGCAGATGATGCAGGACGGTACCGACAACTTCGGTTCGCGACGGCGTGCACCGCAGCTCACGTCCGACAGGCCGAGGCACCTCGAGGAGTTTGTCGGTGGTTCCCGATAGCGTCGTCCGTATGAGAATCCTGCACACCTCGGACTGGCACATCGGTCGCACCTTTCATGGTGTCGACCTGTTGGCCGATCAGGGCGCTGTGCTGGGGTCAATTGCGGAACTGGTTGCGGCACAATCGATCGACGTGGTGGTGGTGCCGGGCGACATCTACGACCGCGCTGTGCCCAGTGCCGATGCCGTCCTGGTCTGCAACCGCGGACTGGAGGCCATTCGAGCGGCCGGTGCCGTGATCGTCGCAACGTCGGGAAACCACGATTCACCCGCGCGACTGGGCGCGGGCGCCGCGTTCGCGTCGGCAGGAGGGCTGCATCTGATGACGCGGGTGGCGACGTCGCCACCCCGGTCGTCATCGACGACGAGCACGGCCGCGTTGCGTTCTACGGCATTCCGTATCTCGAGCCCGAAACCACTCGCCTCGAACTCGACGTTCCCACTGCGCGTACCCATGCCGACGTGCTCGGTGCCGCGATGGATCGGGTGCGCGGCGACTCGCGACGAGAAGCGAGGCAGGGCAACGCGTTCGCTCCGTCGTGCTCGCCCACGCTTTCATCGTCGGCGGTGAGGCGACCGGGTCGGAGAGGTCGATCTCCTCCGGCGGTATCGAAACTGCGCCTGCGTCG
>NZ_BAOX01000072.1:0-19242 GCF_000813105.1 Rhodococcus sp. BS-15
CTGACGTTGGTGCGCGGTGATCTGCGCGCAGCAGCGGATGCTATCCGCCTGTCCCGCCGAACGTTGGGCACCATCAAGGGCAACTTGTTCTGGGCGTTCGCCTACAACGTGGCCGCCCTCCCCTTGGCTGCGGCCGGGCTGCTCAATCCGATGCTGGCCGGTGCAGCGATGGCGTTCTCGTCGGTGTTCGTGGTCAGCAACAGCTTGCGGTTGCGCCGGTTCAAGTCCCTCACCGGATAACCGCGCGGGTAGAACAAGCACCCAAAAGGCTGGGGTGGGCGTGGCATGCAGGCGCGCCACCCCACCCCACCGCTACAACCCCGATGCAGCCTACGAAAGGAGAGGGCCATGTCCTTCGTGACAACGACCTTGGTGCAGATCACCCGGCACCCGGCGACCCGAGCGGTGGCCCGCTGCGCGGTGATGTGCGCTGCGGCGGCGGCCCAGCGACGACTCGACGGACCGACCCTCTCGCGCCATACCCCGGGCGGGCATAATCGAGGATGCTCGGCATGACACTCGGATTCCAGGAGGACACCATGGCCACTCCCGCGGCCGCGCAGGCACCCGCCGAGACCGACGGCCATGATCACGCCGCGCACGGCTACATCACCGAAAAGGACGCCTACCTCAAACGCCTCAAGCGCATCGAAGGCCAGGCCCGAGGACTGCAGCGCATGGTCGAGGAAGACAAGTACTGCATCGACATCCTCACCCAGGTCTCGGCGATGACCAAAGCCTTGCAGGCGGTGGCCATGGGCCTGCTCGAAGCTCACATCAGCCACTGCGTGGTCGACGCCGCCATCGCCGGCGGTCCCCAAGCCGACGCGAAGATCAAAGAGGCCACCGACGCGATCTCACGGCTCGTCCGCTCCTGAGCACCGGCAGTGCGAAGCCATTCCTCGCCGTCCACTCCCGCGTGCTTGTCGGAAACCTCGGCGAGGCGGCGCAGGCAGAGACCGTCATGACCGAAACCGTATCGGCGATTCTGCGCGATCGCCGAGTCCTCGCCACCGTGGCAGCGCTGGCAATACTGGCAGTGGCTGCCGCCCTCGTACCCCGCCCGTCGATCATTGTGGTGCGCGAGTGGGCGGAGTCGATGGGCCCGTCGTTCGTGGTGGTGTTCTTTCTGACCCAGGCGGTGTTGACGATTGCCCCGGTACCGCGCACGGTGTTCACCCTCAGCGCCGGACTGTTGTTCGGTCCCGCCACCGGGGTCGCCGTCACGATCGCCGCCACAACTGTCAGCGCTGTGCTGGCGTTGCTGCTGGTGCGCGCGCTCGGGCGCACCGCGGTGCAGGAGCGGCTGACGAATCCTGCGGTCAAGTCCATCGATGCCCGGTTGGCTCGGCGGGGGTGGCTGGCCGTCGGGTCCTTGCGGCTCATTGCCCCGGCACCGTTCGCCCTGGTCAACTACTGCTCCGGACTCTCCGCGGTGCGCCTGCTGCCCTACACGACGGCCACTGTCGTGGGGATTCTGCCCGGTACGATCGCCGCGGTGCTGTTCGGGGACGCTTTGACCGGGCGAACGAATCCGGCATTGATAGTGGTGACGTCGGCCTGCGTGGCCGCCGGGGTGGCAGGATTGCTGGCCGACGCCCGCCTGCCGGTGTCGCAGGCACAGCCCAACACCGCAGATGGCGCATCGAGAAGCGGTCGCCTTCGTCGTCTGTTGCTGCCGGACCGCGGATAGGACGTGGCGAGAAATCCTACAATTTTGCTGCGCCTGCACCGCCAAAGCCAGCGGAGTTGCCGAACTCCTGACCTACGCGAGAAGTAGGGCACGCGCGTTCCCCGCGGATTCGCAGTCGAAGAGCCCACACCATCACCCCCACCGACATCACTCCGATTACGGGCTGCACGGGTGCCCATAGATCCAGAGCACCGCTCACCCCGACCGCCACCACTACCAGTTTGTTGCATATCGGACATCCGACTGCCAACAACGACAACGCATTCGCACTGACCCTACACGGGAAGAAACCGACGACGCCAGCCCAGTGCTCACGTATGTCGCAAGAATGAGGCCACTGAGAACTGCGGTGGCAATCCACACCGGATAGTTCCACCACAACACCGGGGTCATTCGAACGTAGAACGCAGTGTGGATGATCCCGGTGGGGATCGCCACGACCAGCGCGGCCACCGTCGCGCCCAGTAACGCGGCCACCCAACGCCGCGCCGGCCAGTCACGCATCGTCACAGTCGTCATCCCTCTCCCGGTCAGCGGATACCACCCCACCATCTACTATGAATGATAGTAGTTTGCAGGTGCGGTGAGTCGGCGTCAATCGACGCCGACTCGCCGCCCATACGGCACAGGCGTCGAGCGTCGACGCGAGCCTCAGCCGACCGTGAGGAACCGTCTACGACTGCCGATACCCGACAATGGTGACCGGCGAGGCCGGACACAGTCCCATGCGGCTCTCGCCGCGCTCCGTTTCCTTCGCTGGTGACGCAGGGAACCCACACCGACCCCAGAGGATTTCTTCTGTGCATTCTTTTTCAGGCCCGACGCGGCGTGTCCGCGCTACCCTGATCGCCTCGATCATCGTTGTTGCCGCGGCATTTTCGGTAAATGCTCCAGCTTCGGCGGACCCTGCTGCACCCCCGGTGAACGCATCCGAAGCCGTACGACAACTCGCTGAACTCAATGCGACCGCCTTCACTCTCACCGAGAGCATGTACGCCGCGCAGGACACCCTCGATCGTCGCCGCGGCGAACTGAGTACCGCAGTTCAATTCGCCCACGAGACCTCGGCGGCGGCTCGGGAAGCCGAAGTGGCCGCATCTGCCAACCGTCGAGCACTGGCCACAGCTGTCGACGCCGCGTACAAAGGTGTACCGCAATCCCCTCTCGGGGCCGTTCTGGTCGCGGACAGCCCACAGCAACTACTCGATCAGATGGTGTTGTTGGACCGGATCCTCGCCGATCGAGCCGCTGCACTCGCCGACTCGACACAGATCGACGACGAAGCGCGAGACCAGCTCGAACAAGCCCGGCAAGCACAGGCGTCCGCTGCGGTAGCCGAGGCGGACGCCGCACGTACACAACGCGACCTCGAGCAACGCCAGACCGACCTGGCCGATCAGATCGCCAAAATCACCGACCAATTCGCCGCCCTCACCGATGCGGATCGAGCTGCCATCGTCAGCCCCGGCACCACGAATCCTTCCGAGCTACCCGCCGCCGTCTCGGCTGCGAGTGGAACATCAGCGGAGGCGATGCGCATCGCCCTCGACCAACTCGGCAAACCCTATTCCTGGGGAGCTACCGGGCCGGGGTCCTTCGATTGCTCCGGACTGATCTACTTCGCCTACAAACAACTGGGACTGACCGTTCCACGCGTGGCCGCAGACCAAGCACGAGCGGGCACACCTGTCTCCCGCGAATCAGTGCAACCGGGTGACTTCATCTCTCTCTACTCACCGATCGGACACATCGGGATCTACATCGGCGACGGGAAATACGTCAACGCCCCCACCGGCGGCGACGTCGTCAAAGTCGCGCCCGTTCCCTGGGATGAAGTGACCGCAATCAACCGGCCCATCGCCACCTGATTCGATGTCCACGGTCCGGACGCCGCGACTGCGAGGAGACCGGATGCCCGTGTGGCAGACCGGTAAGATCGAACCGGTGAGGACTTCAGCCACGGAACCTATGAACCAGAAGTGGCTCCTAGGTGCTGTTTGCGCTTCGATAGTGCTGTTCGGAGTCCTTCTCATGCATTCTGCGCCGATGTCGTTCGCAACGGCGACGAGTATCGGCGAACACTCGATGACCTCGACGGTGAGCGCTCCACCTGCCGTCGACGAGCATTCGGGAGCATCATCTGCGACAGCATCGGAGAGTGGTTCCGCAGCACACTGCGGGAACGGCTGTGGCGATCACAGCTCGGTCATGCATCTGTGTCTGGCTATCATCGGTGCTGTCGCGGCGTTGGCCGTCTTACGGGCAATCGTTGTGGGCTTCGCCGGTTCTCTCGTCCACGCTGCGCGGCTGTCGGCAGTTCGTCGTCGAACCGGGCACCCGCCGCCCTGGACCATTTTCACTCTCTCCGAATTGTCTGTGCTTCGGATCTGACAGGTGACTCACCGTTGTGTGAGACACAGATGTCGACGGGTCAGTGTGCCTGTCGATCCGAACCACCCCACCATAATTTCAGGAGTTTGTTATGCGTTCGAATCGATCTACCCGTTTCACGATCGCGATAACGGCGGCTTCCGCTGTCGCCGCCGCAGTTCTCGCTGGCTGCAGCAGTAACGACGGCGAAATGAACATGCCCGGCATGTCGAGCAGCGATACACCGGCCTCGTCGTCCTCCGAGAATTCCGCCGAAGCATCGGCCGAATTCAACGATGCCGATGTCACGTTCGTCGAAGGGATGTACCCCCACCATGCACAAGCGGTGGAGATGGCTTCACTTGTCGACGGCCGAACCGAGAATGCTCAGGTCATCGAGCTGGCCCAGGCCATCGAAGCAGCTCAAGCACCGGAGATGGAGCAGATGAATGCCCTGCTCACCGCATGGGGACAGCCCGCAGCGTCCGCCGACATGGGCGGAATGGACATGGGCGGAATGGACATGGGCGGTATGGACATGGGGAGCGGTGGCATGACCGGCATGATGAGCCAGGAAGACATGGACATGTTGTCGGCCGCTAACGGAGCGGAGTTCGACTCCATGTGGCTCACCATGATGATCGAGCACCACAAGGGGGCAATCGAGATGGCTCAGATCGAGTTGGCCGACGGCTCCAATGCTGATGCCAAGGAGCTTGCCTCCACAATCATCGATGCGCAGCAGAGCGAAATCTCCACAATGGAAAGTTTGCTCGCCCAGTAACTCTCAATTCTGGGAACTATCAACCGTAGGGCGGGGCTCGGCTAATACCGAGCCCCGCCCTTCGGTTTCGAAGGACCTGGCCCTTTTAGCTGCCACACCGATCAACACGGCCCCGGAAACATGCCCTCCCCTGCTGATGCACCCGCCTGCGGGGTCCTTGGGACACGCAGATCCGCGGTAGGGACAGGGGGGCGGCTCTCGGATCGGGTCATCGCGGCCCGGCGGGGGCGCGCCGTCGACAGAGAGTGGGTTCGATACCACCGGCACTGGCAGTTGGGGAGGCGTGGTCTTGCACGTGCGGCTGCTCGGTTTCCTTCTCAGATGGGTAATACAACCGAACTGACGAATTCATTGCGTATCCAGGCAATGAACAGACCCCACACCCCCGTCAGCAGGGCGACACCGACGGCGATCATGATCACTCCGCCTGCCACTTTGATTCTCTGCGAGTTCCGCCGTAGCCAGCCGACACCGCGCATCGCCGAACTCGAGCCGAACGCGAGGACCACGAACGGTAGACCGAGTCCCAGACAGTAGGCGACGATGAGAGTGACGCCGCGCGCTGCGGTTGCGCCTTCAGTGCCAGCGGCAACGGACAACACCCCGGCGAGCGTGGGGCCAAGGCACGGCGTCCAGCCGAGCGCGAACACGCCACCGAGCAGCGGCGCTCCAGCAAGAGACGAGATGGTTTGCGGCGCGAATCGAGTGTCGCGTTGGAATGCGGGAATGAACCCGATGAACGTCAAGCCCATGATGATCGTGATGGCACCGCCGACCTGCTGAAGCACCTGTTCGTTGATGCGCAGGGTGCCGATGACCCCGAAAATCGAGGCGGTGGCGAGGACGAAGACGATGGTGAAGCCGGCGACGAACAACCCCGCTGCACCTGCCACGCGCCAGCGGCTTGCCAGCTTCGGCGGTGCTTCACCAGTCGAGGCGGCGGCGAGCGACGGCACGTCGGCACCTGCGATGCCCGCCAGGTACGACAGGTAGCCCGGCACCAGGGGCACCACGCACGGTGACGCGAACGAGACCAGCCCGGCGAGCATACATGCGGCGATCGCCAGTACCAGAGGTCCGCTCGATGCCAGATTTTGGAACGTCGAGCCAACGCCGCCTTGGGCAAGAAGAACAGTCATTCGTCTGCTATCCGTTCGACGACAGGGAGCAGGTCTTCGGCGAGGAGGGCACGCATGAACACTGCCGCCACCCGGTGCTCTCGATCGAGTACCAGCGTCGAGGGAATCACGCTGGTCGGGTAGTTCCCGCCGAGGGCGATCAGCGTCCGCATCGAGGGGTCGTAGATCGAGGCGTAGGAGACATTGTTGTCGACAACGAAGTCCTGCGCTTTGTCCTTCTGCGGATCTCGAACATTGATACCGAGGAACTGCACACCGCGCTCGCGGGTTGCTTCGTAGACCTCTTCGAGGTCGTCGCTTCGCCGCGGCAGGGGCCGCACCACTGACCCCAGAGATTGATCACGACCACCTCGCCGTCATAGTCCGACAGAGCGGTGTTCTTACCTTCCTCCATCAGATCGGGTCCGGCGAGTTCACCGATGGTTCCGCGCGTTTCGGGGGGATCGTAGACGATGTCGGTTTGACCACCGGGTGCAACGAAATCGAAGCTACCTCCGGAGGGCACGGCGTCGGCGCCTGCGGAACATCCGGAGACCAGGAGTACAACGGCAAGGATGGATGCCGTTGCCGTGGCGGGCAGACTGCTCTGTTCGCGTGTGCGAGCCCCCGTAGGGCGGCCGAGTCTCATGAAGTCGACGCCTTTGCTGCAGTACGGATCTGCGCCGATGTCTCGAACATCGTGGGATCGGTGACGCGGTCGATGCCCCAGTCTTGGCCGGTGACGAAGCTCGGGGCACTGTGACTTCCCTCTCCGGAATGCACTACGGACACGAGGCAGTCAGTTGATTCGGATCGTGGTCGTGGCTCCTGGATCCTGGTCCGGTCGATACCCGGTCGGCAACACCGGCCGGGTCGACGCGGGATTGACGCGACCGGTGCCGCATGACCTCGCCGAAGCACAGGGCGGCGGCTAGCAGGCGACATCAGTTCAAACCCGCGTACGAATGCAGTCCGGAGACCACCATGTTGATGATGAACAGGTTGAACAGCATGGCCACGAATCCGGCGATGTTGATCCACGCGGCCCGGGTGTCACGCCACCCGCTGGTGGCCCGGGCGTGCAGGTACGCGGCGTAGATGATCCACGCGATGAATGAGACCGTCTCTTTCGGGTCCCAGCCCCAGAACCGACCCCACGCGGCCTCGGCCCAGATCGCGCCGAGGATGACACCGATTCCGAACAGGGGAAACGCGAAGATGGTGGTCTTGTACGCCAGCACGTCGAGCGAGTGCGCCGAGGGGAGACGAGCGACGATCCGGCCCACTCTGCTGTCGGGGACGGCGTTGTTGTTGGGATATCGGATCCGGATCAGGAACAATGTGCTGGCTGCACCGGAGATCAGGAACACCCCGCTGCCGAGCGAGACGACGGAGACGTGCACGGGAGCCAATACGACTGCAAGGCTGGTACGACGGGCGCCGCGTTGGCATAGAGCACAGTTCCGGCAATGAAGAGCAGGATCAAGGTCGGCACGAGGACGAACAACCATAGTGTGCGCAGTTGCTCCGAGCGCAGCACGATCAGTCCGGCAAGTATGCCGGCCGCGCATGTGACGGAGACGAATTCGTACATGTTTCCCCACGGCGGGCGGCCAGTGGCGATCCCGCGCAGGACGATCGACCCGATATGCAAAGTGAGTGCGAGCATTACCAGGGCGAGTCCCGTGCGGCCCAGGCGTTCGGACGGGGCTCTTCGCTCGGGGACCGGCACGTATCCCGGTGTCGATGATGTCGCTGCGATCAGTTGCGGATGCAGACTCGAGGCCCGGCTCAGAGTCGCTGTTCGTGTCGTTGCGAGTTGTGCGATGAACAGGATCGCGGCGAGAAGGTAGACCACGAAGGCGGTCTCGAAACTGATGTCGCTCCAGCGGGCGAGGTTGTCGTCGATCGGCATGGCGCTACACCGTTTCTGTATCGAGGGTCTCGGAGTGGTTCTTTGTCCGCGGCGTCCAGATTTCGGTGCGGAGGGTCTCGAATTCGGGTCCCCATCCGGCGTGATCGGTACGGGCGAGCCCGCCCATCTCCACGCTCGATCGGCCTGTTTCGGCCGGGAGTACACGGAACCAGACTCGACGTCGCTTGATCACCAGCGAGACCAACAGTCCGGTCATCATCGTGATCGCGAACACGAGCACCCACAACTGTGCGGGGTCGTATCCGACCTGCAGGTTGGCGAACTCCTTGGCGCCGTTGAATCGAATGTTGGTGCCGTCGGTGAGGGTCGTCGATTCACCGGGACGCAGGTTCACCCGATCCTGCTTGACAAGTCGGCCCTGGTTGATCATCTCCTGGTCCAGGGAGAAGATCGACTGGGGTATGCCGGTGTCGAGGCCGGTATCTCCTTTGTAGATATCCACTGCCACAGCAGGATCGACCAAGTCCGGGAAGCGGGAGGAGAGCAGGGTTCCGTTGAATTGCGCAGTGGGAGCGAAGAGGCCTTCGATGGCGATCTGGCCGCGGCGTCGCTCATCGGCGGTGGCATAGGTCCCGCCGGGTGGATCGAAACGCAACGCCCCGCTACTCAGGAACGTGGTGGCGTCGTCGGGCCGGAACTGCAGGGCCTCGGTTCGACTCTGACCGTCGGGGAAGGTCACGGTGAATTCCGGGGCGTATCCGTGGCCGGTGAGGTAGATGCGTTCATCTCCGAGCCGGAGGGGTTCGTTGACTTTGAGTTGATAGTCGCGCCAGGTGTCTGCGGCGATGTCGTCGGCGGACTGGTAGGAGATGTTCGAGGTGAACATCTCTGCCTGGCCGTTCTCAAGGTAGTCGGCGTTGAAGTCCTTGACTCTGATGCAGAACGGCTCCAGCCCGGTTCCGTCGGTGCTGTTGCCGGCCCGGAAGGAGTCGTAGATGGCGGGCGAGGTGTTGCAGAAACCGGGCCCGTTGTCGGCGATGACGATGACCGATCCTTCGTAACCGAAGAGCTTGCCGATGGCGATGGCCGCGAGCAGACCGATCAGCGAGAAATGAAAAAGTAGGTTTCCCGCTTCGCGGGTATAGCCCTTCTCGGCGGAGAGGGTGAGCGCCCCATCGGGCTCGGGCCTAACGGCAGTACGCCACCCTCTCAAGTGGGGCGCGATGTCGTCGATGACGGTTTTCGGGCTACCGGCGAGAGCGCCCGAATGATGAAGCGGTAGTCGCGAAAGGTTTCGGGGTACGCGAACTGGCTGTGCGCGAAGGGCTTTACCGTGTTCGATCATTCGGGGAGTCAGGCAGCCGATCAACGACACAAACAGTAGGACGTAGATGGCGGTGAACCAGAAGCTTCCGAATACGTCGAACAATTCCAGCGTGTCCATGACGGCCCCGAGAGCCGGGCGCGCTGCGATGTAGGAATCAACCGCCTGGGTGTTGAGATTGCGCTGTGGCAGCAGGGCGCCTGGGATTGCTGCGATAGCGAGCAAAAACAGCAGCACCAGTGCCGTTCGCATCGAGGTCAGTTGCCGCCACCTGTTGCGCACCGCAGCGATTGCTCTGCGTAACCGTCCCTGCGATGTGAGCGCCGGGGTTTGATCAGCTGTCACCGCCACACCCTTTCGACGATTGCATCTCAATTACTATGCAACATAGTAGTTGATGGGCCGTGTGCAGTTGTGCGCGGTAGTCGCCTGGGCGAGAGGGTAAGTGCTGCAACCACAAACGTGGTACTTGGTCCATCCGGAACGCTGCCGGGCTGCGGTTCGGTTTAGGCCGCTTTCGGCCCCACGGTAGGCGCGGATCGGTTCTTCTACTCATGCCGTCCAAACGCGTTTCATCCCGCGGAGTAATACCTGTGCGGTGAGATCAGGCACACTTGCACTAGCTGTTTTGCGTGCCGAGTACGAAGCGGCGCGGTTCCCTCTGCAGTTGATCGAGGATGTCGCGATGTCCCAACTCGATGAGCGAGCGCCACTACGACTGGCCTACGAGGATGTACTGGTCACCGTGGATCGCGCCGCCGCGCACCTGCTCGATGACGGGCCCGCCGCCCTCTGGGTCACCACGGCCCTGCGCCAACGTCGAACCCAACAATGCCTGGCAGTTGAGGGTGCGGCCCGCATGGAACGCTGGAGGCGTCACCGCACACGGTATTCGTCGCTAGCGCGGGTAGACGGCGACATGGATCTGCTATTTTCGTCGTGTGTGTCCGATTCGGTTGAGCGAGTGTATTCGCCGAATTCTGCTCTGGTCCATCATGGCGGCCACGGCAGTGGCGGTGCTGATGATGTCGCAGGTCGCACACACCACCGCAGAGCCCGGCCACGCTCCGCTGGCTGCGGTCATCGAGAGCGTCCCGGAAATCGAGCACACGTCGGCGCCGGAGCAGGACGAGGGGATCGGCGGTAGCGCGTCCAGTCATCACGACAATCACGGATCCCTGATCGGGTCCGTCCACATAGCGGTGGCGATCCTTGCGCTAGGCTGGCAATGTTGCTGCGCCGGACCGGATGGACAGTGCTACTGCACCAGCTTCGAGGTCTACAGGCATCGAGATCGTCGCCAACTGAGAGGTCGGTCTCTCCCCCTGCGCCGATGTCCGTGCTCGACGCGGCATGCCTTCTGAGGGTGTGAGAGGTCTGCGTTTGCGCAGATCGGTCCACCTTTCTTCTCGCGCGCCGCCTCCGCGGTGAGGGCGCGAGCCTGCCTCGTCGAGGACAACGCCATGCATATCTTCTTCAACGTTTCATCGTCTACGCCGCACCTTTGTTTCCCTCATCCCAACCCCGCCGCGCCTCCTCCCGGAGTCGCGATCGTCCTTCGCGAGGCCGGGCCGCACGATCTACCGCAGAGCGCGCAGTTGCACCTCGACGAGCTACCGATTGGCCTGTTCCCCGAGCTGGGAGCACGGTTCCTGCGCCGGTGGCACCGCAGCTTCGTCAACCGACGACACGCCATCGCTCTTGTCGCAACCGATAGCGAAGGCGCCGTCGTCGGATTCCTCCTCGGCACCCTCGATCACCATGCCCATATCGGTGATCTACTGCGCGAGAAGATGACCGTGCTGCCGTTGGCTGCACACGCCGGTGCGGCGATGGCAGTCCGCCCGCGCACCGCCATGCGGTTCGTTCGTACGCGTCTTCGCCCCTGGTGCAGAGCGGTGGCGCGCGCTCGGCCCATCCCACTGCCGAACGGCGAACCCGAGACTCCCCCGGCCGACAGTGTCGCCGTCGTCGTTGCGATAGCGGTGAGCCCACGGGTGCGAGGGATCGGAGTGGGTGCACAGTTGCTCGACTGGTTCGAATCCGACTCTGCGCGGGCAGGTGCACGTTGCGCCGAGCTGTCCACCGATCTCGGGGTGGCCGACAATGCAGGCGGCTTCTACGAGCGCCTCGGATGGCAGAAAAGCGGAAACCGTCTCGATCGAGATGGCCGGACCATGCAGACCTACCGGCGAGAGCTAGACGGCCGCTGCGGCCGTGCTCCGCTCCCCTTGTCGGTCCCACCAACCCGGACGACCGCGAGCACTGCCCCGTCGACAGAAACGAGACGATGATGTCAAGCACCCGACGAACGGTGTTCGAACTCGTGGGATGCACTGCGCTCGCAGGCGTGCTGCTTGCAGGAGTGTTGTTCCCCATCGTCGGTGGCCTGGGATACGTCTCGAACCGCGCCGCTGACACCGACGACAACGTTTCCGGCGAACTCGCCGAGGGCGTAGTTCCTGCCATCTCGACGATGACGGACGTGGCAGGCAACCCGATCGCGTGGCTATACGAGCAACGCCGTTCCGAAGTGCCGAGCGCGAAGATCTCCAACGAGATGAAGCTTGCGATCGTCTCCGTCGAGGACCGGCGCTTCGCAGAACACCAGGGCGTGGACTGGCAGGGAACGTTGCGAGCGTTCTTGACCAACACCACCAGCGGGCAGGTCGAGCAGGGCGCATCGACACTCGATCAGCAGTACGTGAAGAACTATCAATTACTGGTCGTCGCTGACACCGACGCCGAGCGGCGTGCCGCGATCGAGACCACGCCGGCTCGCAAGATCCGCGAGATCCGAATGGCGTTGTCCTTGGACAGAGAATTGACCAAAGACGAGACATTGACCCGCTATCTGAACCTGGTTCCGTTCGGCAATGCCTCGTTCGGCATCCAAGACGCCGCGCAAACCTACTTCGGTGTCGATGCCAGCGAGTTAACGGCGACGCAATCAGCGATGCTGGCAGGGATGGTTCAGTCCAGTTCGGCACTGAACCCGTACACCAACGTCGAGGGAGTCACAAGCCGCCGAAACCTTGTCTTGGACAACATGATCGAAACCATCCCGAACCGAGCCGCAGAATTCGAGGCCGCCAAATCCGAGCCATTGGGGGTGCTGGCCGAGCCCAACACCCTCCCACGTGGATGCATCGCCGCCGGTGATCGAGGGTTCTTCTGCGACTACGCACTCCAATATCTTGAGGACGCCGGTATCAGCCGCGAGCAGATCGACGAGGGCGGTTATCTGATCAAAACGACTCTCGACCCGGCGGTGCAGAACTCGACCCAGGCCGCACTGACCGCGAACACAGATCCCGACCTCGACGGTGTCGCCACCGTGATGAATGTCGTCGCACCCGGACAGGACGAACACCGCATCCTCGCCATGGGCAGTAGTCGCACCTACGGACTCGATGCCGACGCCGACGAAACGGTTCAGCCGCAACCGTATTCACTCGTAGGCAACGGCGCCGGGTCGATCTTCAAGATATTCACCACTGCCGCCGCGATGGAACGCGGACTCGGCACCAACGCCACACTGCAGGTTCCCCGGCGCGTCGAGGTCAGGGGGTTGGGCGACGGCGGCGCGCGTAACTGCCCGGCGGGCGCTTACTGCGTGGAGAACGTCGGAAACTACCCACCGGCGCTGACGGTCACCGACGCACTGGCGCAATCACCGAACACGGCGTTCGTGAAGTTGCTCGAGTCCGTCGGTGTCACACCGACAGTCGACATGGCAGTGCGGCTAGGGCTTCGCTCCTACACCCTCCCCGGCTCGTCTGGATTCGACGAGCAGAGCATGGCCGACCTCCAGAAAGAGCAAAGCCTCGGCTCGTTCACACTCGGACCTACCTGGGTCAACCCGCTCGAGCTGTCCAACGTCGCAGCTACCCTCGCCTCGGGAGGTACTTGGTGCCCGCCGAACCCGATCGACTCCATCTCCGACCGCGAGGGTGTAGCTGTACCGGTCACACAACAAGCGTGCGAGCAGGTCGTCGAACCCGGCCTGGCCAACACACTCGCCAACGCGATGAGCAAGGACGACCAACCCGGAGGAACCTCGGCATCGGCGGCCGGGTCCGTGGGCTGGACGCTGCCGATGTCCGGGAAAACCGGCACTACCGAATCCAACCGATCCTCGGGCTTCCTCGGCTTCACCAACCGCTACGCCGCCGCCGTCTACACCTACGGTGACTCACCGACACCGGGCCAGATCTGCTCCTTCCCACTGCGGCCCTGCAGCTCCGGGAACCTCTACGGCGGTAACGAACCCGCACGAACCTGGTACGACGCGATGGACCCAATCGCCACGAACTTCGGCCCCATCGAGCTGCCACCGGTCGACGACAAATACGTCCGCGGCTCCGCCAACGGCCAAGTACCTGAGGTCAGCGGCATGAGCCAGTCGTCGGCCACATCGAGATTGGAAGCAGCAGGATTCTAGGTGACCGTCGTCACCACCACCGGTCAGGGCGCTCGCGGTACCGCTACCGGCACATCCCCATCCGGCGCGGCGATCCCGGGATCGCTGATCACGCTGTACATCAGTGACGGCTCCCCCGCCCCCCGACCGCACGCCCACGCCAGCGCCGCCCAGTATCGACATTCCCGGCCTGCCGCTACCGCCGCCGCGGTGATCACCCACGACACTCACCCTTGAGACCCCCGCGCACGAAAGGAAACGCCATCACAGTCAGCCGTCGACAACTGCTCACAGCCGCAGCGGTTTTGCCGCTCACAGTCAGCTGCACCATCAACACCGCCGACAGACAATCCCCCAGCCTCGCACCGAGCAGTAACGCATCTCCCGCACGGTCCCCGGCCGTGAGCGCACCGAGCAGTCGATCATCGGCCCCGGTGAATCCGGGGCGGTGGATGCCGACAGCTGGCGAAGTGATGCCCGAGATCAAACGCGCAGCGACGAGCTTCCTCGAAGCAGGTGGCAGCTGGAGCGAGGGAGGAGGAGTACTCGACAGCTTGCGCACCGCAGGGGTATCGCTCGAAGTCGCGGCGACGGCAGCACTGCTTCAACCCGACGAGGCCCTCGCCAGCACCCTGCGAGTGGTGTATCCGCAGTACGCCGGAATCGGTCCAGAGAGTGCTGCAGTGATCGTGCTGTTCGACCAACTCCTACAACGCCCCACGCTCGCGCAGCCGGCTGAGACGACCCGGCAGATGGCACTCGATATCCGGCTCAAGCGCGACATCGCCGCTGGCGCGGCCTGGACGGTGGAAAAGATCAACCCTTTGACCTCTCTTGGGTCCCCAGTACCACTGACCGCCGCTGCGTCGTCGGTGCTGAGCAACCCTCGCATCACGCTCTCCGAGCCTGCACGACTCGACATCGGAACCGGACGCATCAACAACAATGTGCTCCAGATCATGCTCGGACTTGCCGATCGATTCACCTACGCAGTGCAGGTGATGCACACCGGTCACATCCAGACCGTCTTCCCGCACCCGCGCTTGTCCAACCACGCAGTGGGACGAGCGGTGGACATCCGAGAAATCAACGGTCGGCGCGTTGTCGACGATCCCTTCAACAACCCAACGATCTCCGAATTCGTCACTGCGGCAGCCCTACTGGGCGCAACCGAGGTCGGAGGTCCGACCGACCTCAACGGTGACCGTCCAGGATTCTTCACCGACGACGTGCACAGCGACCACGTCCACGTCGGCATCACCCCGGGCGACGCACCGGCGCATCTGCGATGACACCGAACCGGATGGGCACTTCGGCCTGACCTGCCCGAAATACTATGCTGGTTAGTAGTTGAGTGCTCGCCACGGCGAGGCGGGTGAAGGTGTCGGAATTGTTCGCACTCAGCCGATACCGATCGTCGGTGCGATGTCGCTGCCACGGCTGTTCGCCGCCGAACGATCCGCGCTCGTACATCGCCTCAGTGATTGGAGATTAAGTGAATGGAGATGAAGGTCGATGCGTCTACGTCGTCCCGCACATACCGCCCGAGCAGTCACGTCCACCTCAGCCGCCGTATCCGGTCATGTTCACCGCGCCTGACCGGGAGATCACTTGGCGTTGACGCTCAAGCGATTACATCACCGAGCCCTCATCGACAGAACGAGAACCGCACTTTATGTCCATCTCGCTTTCCCGCATCCTGCTGCCGTCTCTGATCGCAGCTCTGTCCCTCGTTGGATGTTCCGCTCCGGCAGCGACTGACGGCGCGGCCGATCCGGCAGTGGTCGACTTCACCTCCTCACTGGCTCATGTGCACGGATTGCACGTCAACGCCGATGGCACCGTCCTCGCTGGTAGCCACACAGGACTCTTCGCCATCGGTTCGTCCGGAAACCTGACCAGGGTCGGCTCTTCCGACGATGACTTCATGGGTTTGTCGGGTGTACCGGCCACCGATACCCTCTTCACCTCCGGTCATCCCGGCGAATCCAGCACGGCGGCGAACCCACTGGGACTGCGTAGCAGCAATGACGGCGGAATGTCGTGGTCGGATCGGTCACTGGAGGGACAAGTCGACTTCCACGCGCTGGCTGCCGATGGACGCATCCTCGTCGGATTCGATGGCAGTACCGGTCTACTCGTCTCCGCCGACAGCGGCTCCACCTGGACTCCCGGCGCCGCTGCGCCCGCGGCGTCGTTGGCGATTACGAGCTCCGGAGTATGGGCGGTGACACCTGAGGGACTTCAGCACAGCACCGACACGGCCCGAACATTCTCTCCTGTCCTCGACGCACCGAACTTGGTATTGCTCGCCGGTGCCGGCGATGCACTGTGGGGGATCGACACCGACGGATACGCCTGGCGTAGTCGCAACGGCGCCGATTGGCAGAAGCGTTCCGCAACCGGGTCCGTCGAGGCATTGACCGCGGTCGACTACGACACCGCCTACGCAGCCAGCCCCCAGGCGTTGTACACACTGACGTAACTCGGCCCGGTCGAGACCAGCCCGACAACAGATAGCGACATTTCGACGCGACCGCAGGCGGTCACCCGCGCGGCTGATGCGGGCGCTTGCCGCTGTTGAGCGGCTTACTCCCTCTTCCTCCCCTGGGGTTCGGCCCGCCACGAGATCCCGCGATGACACCGGGGTCCGACTCCGAGATATCCAGGAATGAGGACAACCGAAATACTTGGCGTAGACATACCCATAGGGGGTATAGTTTGCCTTGTCTAGATACCCCCTTAGGTACTACAGAGCCCATGAACAATGAACGGAACCCGATGAACAACGTGTCAGATTTGTCGTTGACCGACCTTTCACCGAGCAGTGGCTGCGGCTGCAGTTCACCGCAGTCCACGACGACCACAGAATCGAAGGAGGCTCCCATGAGTACGACCAGCACGCAATACACCGTTACCGGCCTCACCTGCGGTCACTGCGCCGACGCAGTCACCACCGAACTCGAAGCGATCGACGGTGTCCACCACGTCAGGGTCGATCTCGTCGCAGGCGGTGAGTCGACGGTATCGGTCGACTCCGAGACGACACTCACTCGAGAACAAGTCACGGCCGCGCTCGACGAAGCGGGCGACTATCACTTGATTGCCGACTGATTCACTCGGTCAGTCCGGACACCGGAAACAGAGAGGTTCTTGGAGCTGTCGGCATCCTCGGCAATTCGGGAGCTCCGAGAAGGAAGGAGCGCGGCCGCATCGTGGTCGTTGACAAGTCGGCGTGGTCCTCTACGACAGAGGGAACGCCTGCCGCCGATTATGCCAGTCGAGAGTCTTCGGGTCGGTTGTTCAGGAGGTCGGCGACCTCGTCGAGCCGCTCGACGCTGCATTGGAAAAAGTCGGTGCCCTGGGGAAAATACTGACGTAGCAATCCATTGGTGTTCTCGCTGGCGCGCCCCGCAGCCACGGGAGTGCGGGTCGCAGAAGTAGGCCTGCACTCCCGTGCCAACGGTGAACTTGCCGTGTCCGGCCACCTTACAACTTTGATCCCGCGCATCGAACGACGCACCGCTGCAGTCAGTTCCAATATCTTGCGCGTCATCGTCCTCCGACACCGTCGACGCCGTAGATCGAGGAAAAGGTGCAGCAACGTCACCAACCTGAACGATCGCCGACCTCGAGCAGCTCCGCGGTGCGTTGCAGCAGATGCTCGATCCGGTCCTCGAGATCGTCGGTGATGCCGGGCACATCGGCCAAAGCGAAATGCGCGCGACGCCGGGCGTCGAGACCGATGCGATAGTAATCCGAATTCAGTACTGCTGAAACGGGTTCCGATACTGGGACAGTCACCTTCGAGTCCATCTCGCCGCGCCCCCGCGGGTGCGGAAGTGCACACCGTAGAACGTGTCGGGGCGGCTCCCCGGAGCGGTGGGCATCGATCACCGTCCCGACCGCAGCTGGCGTCATCGGATCGGCCGGTAACGGCATGTGGCCCCACCGGTCGATCGGTACAGCGACCGGACCCACACTCCGCGGCCACCCAGACATATCGGGAAAAGCGTTCGCCTGCAGATGCTCTGCGAGCAATGTAGTCGAGGGGTATCGATCCGAAAATCGCAGTACGGTGCGCCACCGTTCCCAGATCTCGGCCGGGCGAAACTGTGTCGACTGATTTGCTGCAATCCGGATACCGTGCCGGCCACCGATGCGCACGTCGGGGCCCGCGCTGGTGACGTCCGACCGATCGAGCGCCGATATTGCTCGGTGCGAGAGCCCGGCTCCCGACAACACAAGCAGAACCGCGTCCCTACGACCGAACAACGCCTGCATCGATCCCGCCGAGGGTAGCGCCGAGGCCAGTCCCCAGTAGTGTTCGGCGCGGCGTGCCGTTCGTGCGGACCGCCCGGAATCGAGCGCCATTCGCAGTGCTGTCGTACGCCCGGGCGGAGTATGTCCAGAATCGAGATGTCGGCGGTTGATCGCGGCGACCCTGCGGAGCTGCACAGCGTCACTCGCGGGGTTCGCAGCCAGAAAGTTCACCAGTGTGATCGGCGAGGCAGGCAGTGGCTCGACCTCGGTTGCAATGCACCAGTCCTCGAACAGCGCCCACTCGTAGCGGTAACCGCTCGGCGAAGCAGCTATGGGTCGGGTCGCTCCGGCACCGACTCCGCCCTTCTGCACCGACGAAGCACCGGAGTCATCGCGTCGAGCGCCTTCGCCGCGTTCCGCGCGGCCGCTGTGACTCGGATCGACGCCGAATGGACTGGTCACAGCCCGAGGTCGTTCACGGCGTTACCGATCAACGGCGCGTTCTCGCGGGCGTAGATTTCGACCATCCCCGGCGTGCTGTGTCCGGTCTGACGCATGATCGCGTGCGCGTCGGACCCATTACGGAACGCTTGGGTGACGAAGCCGGACCGCAACGAGTGCCCGCCCAACTGAGTAACGAGATCCGCGGCGTATCCAGCCTGACCGGCCCTGCGGCGAATCGCGGCGTGCACCGCAGCACCGGACAGTGCCGTCTCGGACAGGTTGCCGTTCTTCCGGATCGCCCGAAACAACGGCATCCGATGTGCGCAACTGGAACCGGTCCGCGGCAGACGTGCTGATCGAACGGCACGGAACGGGCAAGTGTACGGATCACGGCGACCCGGCCTCCGCTGTCGAACGCAGCGACCACCTGGATCCATCGGATCCACGCGCAGACTGGGCATGAATCGTGATTGGCGGTGTACGGCAACGCTTTCACTGCCCCGGTACCGTCCTGGTCGGTCTTGGATTGTCGCAGGTGCACGTGCGCACCGTCGAGCCGGTCGCGGCGCACGTCCCGACATTCGAGCCCCACGAGCTCGCTGCGCCGAAACGCCCCGGCGTACCCCATCAGCAGCAACGCGGTGTCGCGGCGTTCGAGTACTTCGCTGGCCCACCCGGCTACACCGGCGCGAGCGAGAGCGACGATCGTGGTAATATCGGACGTCAGCAGCGGGGCACGGGGATTGCGTGGCCGATCCCCCGCCGCGGCATAGTCGCGACGAATACCGGCTAGCGTGGCCCGCACCATCTCGTGACCGCAGGGGTTGTCGTGGCCGACCTGGCGATGCCGGTCGGCGATCGCCGCAATCCACTTGCCGAACGTCGCGGCCGCGTACGCCCGCGTCCCGTCGACGGTGAGCGTGTCCGCCGCGCCGACGAGGTAGGCC
>NZ_BAOX01000071.1:0-19263 GCF_000813105.1 Rhodococcus sp. BS-15
CACCGCACCGCCCCCCTCCTCCGCCACCGCCACCGTTCGACACCGTTGCGATGAGTTCATGACATGCACCTGAAGCTGATTCTGCGACGGCCGTCAGGCCACACCGTCGACCTGTCGATGGTCGCCGACGCCACCGCGACCGTCGGGGACATGGCGCGAGCACTGGCCGACGGCGACCCGAAAAGTTCGATCCCCTCGACGCCCGACCTCACGTTGACTGTCGAGCAGTCGGCATTCGAGTCCGCGGTGGACGGTCGGCAGTTGGACCCTGGTGTCAATCTCGTCGAATCGGGGGTGCGATCCGGCTCGACGGTGACAGTGGGGACCTACAACGGCAGCAATGCCGTGAGCCGTCGCGGACGAGCCATTGCGATGCTTCGAGTGTTGTCCGGCCCGGATGCCGGACGCGAGTTCCTTCTTCCCGAGGTGCCAGCACCGTCGGCTCGTCTTCGGAAGCCGACATCTTCCTCACCGACAGCACAGTGCTGGGTTCACATGCCTCATCCTCGTCGGAGAGAGTATCGAGATCGTCGATCGTACCGAAACCGGTGCCGGTATTCATATGGGCGGCAACTGGATCGAGCGCACCTACGTAGCCGGGTCCGATGTCGTTGGCCTCGGCGACACGACCATCGCGGTCTTTCACACGGTGCGTGCAAGGACCGACTCCGCAGACAGCCCAGCGATGGAGTTCAATCGATCACCGAGGGTGATACGGCGTTTCGACGGCCGGACATTCGAGCGCCGCAGCCACCGAAACGGCTCGATCCCAATCGATTTCCGATCATCTCCATGTTGGCACCGCTGATCCTCGGTATCGCACTGTTCGCCTTCACACGCAATGCCCTCACCGTCGTCTTCGTTGCTCTGAGCCCCTTGCTCATGATCGGCATGTACATCGACACCGCGCTGCAGAACAAACGCAAGCAGCGCGAGGCCATCGAACAATTCGCATCGGGACTGCGAAATACCGCGGCCGATTTGCATTCTACCCAGGCCGTGGAACGCGCAGTGCGCCTCGGCGAGACCCCATCAGTATCCGACTCCGTCGAAGCCGTGCACCTACTGGGCACTCTGCTCTGGACCCACCGACCAGAGCACTCCGGGTTTCTGACTGTCCGAATGGGATTGGGAGATGCGCCGTCTCGGAGTGCGCTCGAACTGCCCAGCCGAGGCGAATCGCTGCCGGAGTACTGGCGGCAGCTCGAAGAGATGCGTGACGAGTTCTCCACGATCACCGATGTACCGATCGTCGCCGACCTCCGTTCCAGCGGATCGTTGGGAGTGTGCGGACCGAGAGGAGTCGTGGACGGGGTTGCACGTGGACTTGTCATTCAGCTGGTGGGATTGCACTCGCCGGCCGAACTCACGATTGCCGCCGTTGCGTCGTCCGCGACGCGCGCGTCATGGAGCTGGCTCGAATGGCTCCCGCACAGCGGCCCGACCTACAGCCCCCTGGCCGGCGACCTGTTCGCCGATTCCACCGAAGGTGGTACTTCCTTGGTGGCTCGTCTGGAGGACCTCGTTCGCGAGCGACTGGACGCGTCGGAGGTTCGTACCGGCCCCAGAAAGTCATTGGACACCGAGCAAGACGGAAGACCGACCCTCGACAAGGCCGATCCGATCCTTCCCGTCGTCGTGGTGGTGGTCGAGGACGACGCTCCCGTCGATCGATCACGGCTGACCAGACTCGCCGAGCGTGGTCCCGACGTCAACGTCCACCTCGTCTGGGTAGCAACACAATTGACGAGCGTACCCGCGGCGTGCAGGTCCTTCCTGCTCGTCGAGACGAACACATCCGGTTCGACGGCGGGTGAAGTACGCGTCGGAAAGCACACCTTCCCCGTGGCAAGTGAAACCGTCGACCTGCCGGACGCCCGCCAGATCGCGCTGTTGCTCGCGCCTGTCGTCGATGTCGGAGTGTCCGTCGAAGACGAGACCGACCTGCCACGCTCGGTCTCCTTCCTCGATCTGGACGATTTCTCGATCACCTCGGATCCAACGAAGCTGGTTCGACGTTGGGAACGCAACAACTCCATCCTGAAGCGTTCCGGGCCGCCCCCTCCTCGACGGACGTCGGATAATTCGTTACGGGCTCTCGTCGGATCGCGCGGTGTCGACACATTCCATCTGGACCTGCGCGAGCACGGGCCGCATGCTCTGGTCGGTGGTACGACGGGTTCTGGCAAGAGCGAGTTCCTCCAGGCCTGGATTCTCGGCATGGCCGCAGAGCACAGTCCGGACCGCGTCTCGTTTCTGTTCGTCGATTACAAGGGTGGAACGGCGTTCGCCGACTGCGTCGACCTACCCCACTCGGTCGGACTCGTCACCGACCTTTCCCCTCACCTCGTCAGGCGAGCGCTGATCTCGCTTCGAGCCGAGATCGGTTATCGCGAAAGGCTACTCAATCGCAAACGTGAGAAGGATCTTCTTTCGCTCGAGCGTTCGCAGGACCCGGAGACTCCGCCTTCGCTGGTGATCATCGTCGACGAGTTCGCAGCGTTGGCCAAGGAGATACCCGAGTTCGTCGACGGTGTCGTCGACATCGCTCAACGAGGACGTTCGCTGGGACTGCACCTGATTCTCGCGACTCAACGCCCAGCCGGTGTCATCAAGGACAATCTTCGGGCGAACACCAATCTTCGCGTGGCACTGCGGATGGCGGACGAGGACGATTCGGTCGATGTGCTCGGGTCCAAGGATGCCGCCTACTTCTCACCCAGCTTGCCCGGCCGCGCAACAGCCAAGGTCGGGCCGGGTCGGTTGACGACTTTCCAAACCGCATACACCGGTGGTTGGACGGTCGGTTCGGATACGCAAACGCCTATCGACATCACCGAGATGAACTTCGGCGACGGGAAGCCCTGGGAAACACCCATTCCGATAGTTGCTGCGCAATCGCAGGACACCGACATGATGCGGGTTGTTCGCTCGATCGCTCGTGCGGCCGAGCTGGCGAAGGTACCGAATCCACGAGTTCCGTGGCTCCCCGAGCTCAAACGGGCATACGACATGGTGACTCGGCCGAGCGTTTCAGTGGGTGGGTACCCGCTGGGCGTCGCCGACGACCCCGCCACCCAAAGCCAGCCGGCAGTCTGCTTCGATCCGGACAGAGACGGAAACTTCGCTGTGTTCGGCACTGGCGGATCGGGCAAGTCGACGGTCCTGCGTACCGTCGCCACCGCTGCCGTCCTGGCTGCGAGCGAGCAGGGGCCGGTCGAGATATACGGGATCGACTTCGGCTCGGGCGGACTGCGGATGCTCGACTCTCTCCCCGAGGTCGGAGCGATAGTCGGCGATGACGACGAACTCCTGGGACGTCTGATGCGGCGGCTCACCGGTCTCGTCGACAGTCGCTCCGAGGACTACTCGCGAGTGAATGCCTCCAGCATCGTCGACTATCGCAGCATCGCGCGGCGGCCGGACGAGCCGCGCATCCTGTTGTTGGTGGACGGTATCGGCGCGTTTCGAGAAGCGTACGAATCATCGCCGGTGTCCCCGTGGTTCGCGATGCTCAACCAGATGGCCACTGACGGCCGAGCCGTCGGGGTACATCTGATCGTGTCGGCCGACCGTCCCAATGCTGTTCCCACATCGCTCGGTTCGACAATTCAACGTCGTCTCGTTCTACGCATGGCCGCCGAGGACGATTATCTCCTACTAGGTGCGCCGAAGGACATCCTCGACCGCCTATCGCCGCCCGGACGAGGGATTGTGGACGATCGGGAAGTGCAAATATCGGTGCTCGGCGGTGACCCCAATGTCGAGACCCAGTTCCGCGTACTGACCGAGCTCGCAGATGCGTCGCGGGCAGCAGGTGTCCACCGTGCTGCTGCTGTGGAACGCCTCTCCGATGACGTCGCCTCGAGCTCCCTGCCCAACGAGGTCGGAGGCAGACCATCGATCGGCATCGGCTACGCAGATCTTGCGCCGGTGGGATTCGACCCGCGCGGCTTGCTCATGGTCGCGGGTCCACCGTTCAGCGGGCGCTCGACGGCGCTCGTGACCTTGGCGCAGTCCGTTGTGCGTGCAGAATCCGAAGTCCGGACGTTCTATCTCTCACCACGTGCCAGTGGCACCGAATCCGAGGACGTGTGGGATTCCGTGGCCATCGGGCTGGAGGCGGTGTCGACGTTGCTGCTCGAGATCATCGAGCGAGGCGAATCCCCCGACGCGCCACGCATGGTGGTTGTCGTCGAGTCGTTGAGCGAGTTCACCGACTCGGTGGTTCAACCGGACCTCGAACGGATGATCAAGTGTGTCGACGCTGCGGATGGCCTCGTCGTGGGCGAGTCGGAGATCTCCACCTGGCAGGGTGCCTACGCGCTCGGCGGCCCCTTCCGGTCCGGCCGTCGAGGACTCCTGTTGTGTCCCAGTGACATCGACGGCGAGAGCCTTCTCAGCACGCCGCTGGGCTCGAGGCAACGTGGCGCACAACCACCTGGCCGAGGATTCCTGATTGCGCAAGGTAAGGCGGTGAAGCTACAGCTTGCGCGTCCGAACTGACTATCACGAAAAACAACGAACGAATGGAGAAGCCGATGGCATTCTGGGGACAAGACGTCGAGCAGGTTCAGCAGCTTTCGCGTGAACTGAACAACAAGGCGAACGAAATTCAGGGCGTGCTGACGCGACTGACAAGTCAGCTCAACGGCGTTCAGTGGAAGGGCCCTGACGCCGATCGATTCCGCTCCGAATGGCAGGGCACGCACACCGCGCAACTCAAGGCTGTCGTCAATGCACTGCAGCAGGCATCGCAGACAGCAAGTCGCAATGCGCAGCAGCAACAGCAGACCAGCAGCAGCTCGTAGAACCTCGACACCGACAAGGAGCAGATTGTGGCCGAACACGGGGCAGACGTCCACGAGCTTCGCACACTGGCGAAGCAGTTCACCGACATCGCCAGCACCCTGGAGGAGACCATCCGCTCCTTGTCGGTCCGAATCTCCAATTCCAATGCATGGCGCGGTCCCGACGCGGACCGCTTCAGATCGCAGTGGAACACGACAGACACCGCACGATTGAGGTCGACGAGCCAAGCCATCACTGTGGCAGCCGATACGTTGCGACGCAACGCATCCGAACAGGAGTCGACCAGTGCAGCAGCAACGGGCGTCGCAGTCGCGACGGGTTTGGCGGTCTGCTCCGAACCGAGCGTCAGTACCAAGTCGCTGTTCGAGAAGATCGACCGCGACGACCACAACCGCGATGGAGTGCACATAGAGAAGATCACCGGCTCCGACGGTGTAGACCGTTACGTCGTGTACGTCGAAGGCACCGGCGGTGCGGGGGATGGCAACGGATTCAACCCAGGCAACCGGCTCAACTGGGCTGACAACATTTACAAAGTCACCGGCCTTCCTGACCCGTATCTACTCGGCCGAATGTCACGCATTCCTCACGGGGCAGAGATAATGATGGTCGGTTACAGCCAGGGCGGTATCGACGCTCAAACCATCGCGGCCACTGGCCTGTTCAACGTCACCGATGTGGTCACTTTCGGTGCACCCCGTCTGGCAGGCGTTGCCCCGGAGACTATGGGAGCCAATCTACTTACTTTGTCAGCCGAGGGCGATCCAGTGCCCTCGACGGCAGCAGCAAGCATGATTGTTCTCAACCCGATCACCACTGCAACAAACCTCACCGCATCGGTCTTCAACAACGACCAAGGCACGGTACAAAATTTCACCGCCGATGCCGCAGGAGACCGCACAGGCATCGACCTCCATTCAAACGGAGAAACGTACAGATCGATCGGTGAACAGTTCGACCGTTCTACCGATCCGAGATTCGACACGATCAGGCAGAGCATGGCGCGGTATCAGGGAAGCTCCACGAATCATGACTGAGCCGGACAAGCTCGCAGACAGTCGATCCACCTTCAACATATGGAGCACAACGTGACCACCGGATCCGAATCGTCGACCTGGCAGGATCCCAATCCTGATGCCGGAAAACGTGACACATCACGCACCATTCTGGGCGCTACCGCTGCGGCATTGTCGATGGTGGTGGTGAGCGCCCTTGCCGTGACCCTTCTGGTCACTGGAGGATCGTCGGCATCGACCAATGACATTGCACTGCAGTCGGCCGAGTCGATCGGTCCTGGACCGTTCACTCCATCGGTCGCTCTGGCCAGCCGTCCGTTGTCCGACCTGTCGAGCGATGAGATGCTCGCGCAGCTCGCCGGATCGTTGACCACCAATTCCAACGGCGGGTCGACCGTAGTGGGAACCACGCCGGGCCTCTACGGTGGAACCAACGACGACGCTTCCTGCGACGCTGCTGCGTTGGCCAACTACCTGTCCGAAGACCGTGCAAAGTCCGAGGCGTGGGCGTCCGCGTTCGGGATCCCGACCGAGGCCATTCCGTTCTACCTCGACACTTTGACGCCGGTTTCTCTGACGACCGATCTGAGAGTCACCAACTACAGCTTCTCCGACGGTCGAGCAACCCCGTTCCAGTCGGTTCTTCAGGCGGGTACCGCCGTCATGGTCGACGCCGCTGGTGTTCCTCGTATCCGTTGCAATTGCGGAAATCCGCTCGGCCCCCCGGCAAGCGAACCGTTGTCCGGCTATCAGCCGACCGGGGACAGGTGGCCGTCTTACCGCGAACAGAACGTCGTTTCCGTCGACTACGCCACGCAACCCGCCGCAGGTGAACCAATCCCTGTGACACCGAACAACTCAACCGTCGATCAATTCACTTTGGTCGATCTGGACACGCTGAAGCCACTGCTGAGATCGGTCGGCAGAACGATCGATACCTCCACACTGCAACGTCCCGCTACTCCGCTTCCTGATCCGCGGAGTATGAATTTGCCACTCGTACCGGCTTCGAGCAGCATCAGCGTCGGGCCCACGGAGTCGACCACAGTGAGTACGAGCCCGGCCCCTGGTTTCGAGAAGCCGACGCCTTCAGCCACGATAACCAGTCGCCCTTCGGCTCCCGTTCAACCGGTGCCTACCTTGCGCGAGCCGAGCGTCACCACTCCAGCTCCGCTCGAGAACGCAGCTGCAATAGAGCCTTCGCAAGTTCCTGCAGTCGTCTCGGCACCGCCGTCCCCTTCCTCGTCCGCTGTCCCGAGCTCGACCGCTGCGCCGACAACACCACCGACAACCACTGCAGCAACGCCCGCGGCGAAGACCACGTTCACAGGCGAGGCGTCGACCACAATTTCGGAATTCGTTCTGGCCGACGCGGTTCGCTGCACAGTCGTAGGTACCGAAGGTGAAGCAGCGCTGCAAAAGTCGATCGTCGAATGTTCGGACGAAACCCAACATCTGGTTGCCACATCGGACCTGACCGCCGAGAAGGTTATCGAGGCAACCAGGGACGGTGTGTGGCTCGTTCGATTCGAGTCGTCGTCGGTTGCCGTGCCTGTCGTCAGTGCCACCTACCGGGACGGAGAAGGACGCTGAAGTTTCGTCGTAGCACTGCTGACTTGGCCGAGCGATCCAGGTCATCCCGACTACTTCGCGTCATCGTGGCGTTACGGTGGCCGGCCATCGTCATAGGACTACTGGTCGTGGGCGCTTCACTGACATACGTTTTCGCTCCGCCAACCGGATCACCGGACAGCATTGTCGAATTCGATCCATCGGATCTCGTCGCGGCCCAATCCGGTTCGACACAGCCGATGCCATCGGTCCTCGGGCTCGATCGGGACGTAGCGTTGACCGTGCTGTCCGACGCCGGCCTCGGGTCGGTAGCTACTACATTCGCCGAAAAGCCTGCCGCGGGTCCGGTCGGATTGATTCTCACCCAGAGTCCCTCGGCTGCAGCCGCTTCCGTCGACGAGATCGAACTGACGGTGTCAATTCCAGCGACTGTACCCAGTACCCTCATCGGGTCCGACGAGCGCACCGCGCGCACCGCGCTCGAGCAGTCCGGCGCAGTGGTCCAGCTGGTCCGAGCCGTCGATGCCTCGGTTCCGCGAGGGCAGGTACTCGCAGTCGATCCCCCGGCAGGCGCGGTGATGCCTACCGTCGTGACTGTGACCGTCGCCGACCCAGGCGATGCACTGTCACTCGCGTCGGTCTCCACTGTTATGAGTTCGAGCTTCTCGACGGTGTCATCGGTCAACGTCAACGGCGGTGCGCTGGGCTCCAGCGTGGAACTCTCACCCTCCGCTCGGTCATCCGCTTACGGAGAGTACTCATTGTCCAGAGGTGCGGTTGCCCTCGAAGCCATTGCTGGAACCGATGATCGCGAGGGCACTGGATCCGGCACGATCACCGTGTTCGGCGACGGTCGAGAGCTGACTTCGGTGCAGGTGGGTCTCGGGCAGTCGACCCCGATTCGAGTCGATCTCAACGGCGTCATGAGGTTACGAATCGAGGCGACAACGACCAACGCCAAGGACAACCCGACTGTGATCCTCGGGGACGCGAAACTCCTCGGATCGACAGAAGGTCTGAACCTCATTGCGGGCACACGGTGAAGCTTGCGACGCGGCTCTGTGCTCTATCGGCAGTTGTTGCAGTGTCGCTGCTGCTGCCTTCGTCGGCCGGCGCGCAGGAAAACACAGACGTCTACGTCCCAGGCGGCCAATACGTCCCGGTGGTCGTCGTCCTCGACACCTCCGATTCGATGGATGCAAACTCCCTGACCGGTGAGTCGAAAATCGATGCGGCACGTTCGTCGGTGATCGACCTGGTCAACGCGTTGGGTCCACGTACACCGTTCGGCTTGATCGCTTATCCGGGGGCCGGGTCGAGGACGGTGGACGGGTGCTCCATCGGAAACGTCGAGGTGAAAATTGCGGAACTCGATGTGGCTTCGGCCTCAGCAGCTGTACGACGACTCGATCCCAATGGTGACACGCCGACCGGGCCAGCTCTACGACATGCTGCCGAACTGATCGGCAAGGACAACAAGGGCACGATCGTGCTGGTCAGCGACGGCGAATCCAATTGCGGTGCAACCGAAGTGTGCGATGTCGCGAACGAACTGGTTGCGGACGGAGTCGAGATCCAAGTCAACACCGTCGGCCTCCAGATCAGCGAAGACGGCGCGAACGAACTGAAATGCATCGCCGATGCCACAGGCGGCCAATACGCCTCGGCCACCGATACCGCTGGCCTACAGTCGGCGCTTCAACAGTTCGGCGGCGCACAGCTGAGCCTCACTGGCTCGGTTCCGAATCAGTTGCCCGTGGTCAGCGGAACCGGAAACGCGGGATCGACAGCATCTTTCACGGTCCACAACGGCGGACGCGTCCGCGCTGACGACGTTCGACTCTCACTCACCCTGAACGACGAAACAGGCGTTCCAGGACGGGTTCTCGTTCCACGACCGGTACGGTTCCTGGGCAACATCGATCCTGGGCAAAGCCGAAGGGTCGATATCACCATCAGGCCGGACGACTCTGTTCTCGGTACATTCACCTGGCTGGCGACAGCAACCGCGAACAATTCTGCGCCATCGGTGTTGGACGGAAAAACCTCCACGATCGAGCCTTTCGGCACACTCACCGGCATTCTCGGCGACGTGAGACACGCAGTGGTGGTGGGTGATTCCTACGCCTCCGGTGAGGGCACCCGAGACTACGTCCCCGGCACCGCCGACAAGGAATCCGGCAATATATGCCATCGTTCGACCAGCGCATACGGGGCAATCCTCTTCGGTGACAAGGTGCGAAACCTCGCCTGCTCGGGTGCGGTTGTCGGGGACTTCTACTCGCAGCAGCAGTCCGAAAACTACAAGGTGACGCCACAGCTCCTGTCACTACGCGCTGAGGCCGTCGGCCCCGACTCTCCCGACGCGGTGTTGCTCAGCATCGGCGGAAACGACGTCGGCTTCGGAACCAAAGTGATCCAATGCAGCGTGTGGCCGAACTGCTACCCGACTTTGCCGGACGGGAAGCCCATGGTCTTCGAAACGTGGGCCATGGACGGGATCAGCGCAATCGGGAACGACTTGCGGAGGGTCTACCGTGACGTCGATCGCGCCGTCAACGACGATGAAGCAAAGTCGGCTCGCGGCGGTAGGACAGCCCGATCGTCGTAGTCCCCTATCCACGCATCGTGCCGACCGAAGCGGCCGGACTCGCTGCCGGGAGCGGGTGCCAGTTCGGCATCAGCGCGAACGAACTACGCTTCTTCAACCGGTTCATCGATGCGCTCAACCTCGAAATCGCAGCGGCTGTCGGTTCGTTGGCCTCGGAGAGAATCCCGGTGTACTACGCATCCGACGTGGCACCAGCCTTTCAACCGGATCACACCATCTGCGATCTGGCCCAGAGCTATGCGGTATTCGGATCTTCGAAGGGCACCTTGGCGAACAACATCGCAGCCGTTGCGGACCGCCACGAGTTGCTCCATCCCAACAAGCTCGGTCACGCTGCGATGGCTCGTGCCCTCTCCGCGTGGTCGGCGTCGCGAGCGACGATCGATCCACGCGAAAATGCACCGAAGTGGGATCATGCTGTGGTCGACCGCTCGAACCCCGTTTTGGACTTCTTCAAGAAGCCGTGGGCATCGGCGGCAGACATCTACGAGGCAGGCGGCGAAGCGACCATCGACGCCGCCGGATTCGCCCCGTCTTCGACAGTGGTGTTCCGGATAGATTCCGTCTCGCGAACTTTGGCTTCGGCTCGAGCCGATGACAACGGGCGCGTGCACGCCACACTGACCATTCCATCGGATATGCCAATCGGAAGTCACCATATTCACGCCCTCGGTGCCGACACCGAGGGCAACGATCTCGATGTATCGACATCCGTTCGGCTACTTCCGAAATACTCGAACCTGGCACTGCTGGCGACATGTGCAGGTTTGCTCCTCGTCGCGCTCGGAGGATTCGGAAGACGCACACACAAGCGCCGCCGGACATCGGAGGTCGACGCACACGACACCGGTCTCACCGACGTGACCGTTTCGATCGGTGCCGTGCCAGCTGCCGGCGAGAATCGTCCCCAGCAGACGGGAATCTCGCGGCCACCTCCCCCACCGTCGTCACCGCCCCCGCCGCCCAACAGCCCTCCGCCTCCCCCATCGGCGTAAGGACTGTCGGCCTGCATTCACTCCACACGAACCCCCTCGTCACACGGTGACGAGGGGTTCGTGATCGACGAGTCACCGCTATCGCGTGGTCGCCACTACAGCCTGTGCCATTCTGTCGTGGTATCCCTGCAGGTTCGGCGAGTTGCTGATCGAGACGGTCAGTGCGATCGAGATACCGACCGTCGCAACAGTTCCGGGTATTCGACGGTCCACATGGCCGAATACCGAATAGACGGGGATGCGCATGTTCTTACTTCATTCCGCTCTGCAATCGTTGCAGGACACCCATCGCGATTTCGTTGGCCGGCCGACCGCCGGCGGGGCCGTCGCGCACATTGCACAGCACCACAATCGTGGTGTCGCTCACCGGATCGTGGCCCATGAAGGATTGGAAGCCGGGAATGGCACCGTCATGTCCGATCAACGGACCGTATGCCTGCCAGGCAAGCCCGTAGTCGCCGGGACTCGGATTGTCGGGCTCTAGCGTCACACTACCGATGCGTCGAGACTGAAGATCTTTGCCCAATATTTCTTCTCCGCGGACAAGAGCGCGACCGTACGTCGCGATATCGGCGGCCGTCGAGATCGCCCCGCCTGCCGCCCAGATCCACGACGGATTGAGGTCGGTGACGTCGTTGGGAACCAGCACTCCGCTCCGAGCATTGTCGACCTGGGCCGAGGACAACTTCACCGAGATCCGGGCGGATTCGTTCGTACCGAACAGGTACCCGTGGGGGTGCGGGTCAGGCAACTCGGCGTCCTCCGAGGCGGGGAAGCTGGTGTCGTCCAGTCCTAGAGGCTCGAATATCCGGTCTGCCAGTATATTTCGAAGATCGGTCCCGAGGATCGACTCGACGATTGTGCCGAGCAGAACTGTATTGGTGTTCGTGTATCGAAACTCCTGCCGGGGCGGTGAATACGGGGCTCCACCGAAGCCGATCGCCAACAACTCTTCCGGGTCCCATACCCGGCCGGGATTTTCATCGAGGACAGTATTGAAGTAGCTGTTCTCGGTGTAGCTGTAGAGGCCGCTCTGCATCTCGAGAAGGTCGGCGATGGTGATGGAGTCACCATTGGGCACGTCGGAACGAAAACTCGACACAGGTCGGTGAGAGCGAGAGCACCGGATTCGACCAGTTGCAAGACCACCGTGCCAACCATTGTCTTCGTGATCGAACCGATCCGGAAGTGGTCGCCGACGGTAACAGGGACGTCTTGTCCCACCGTTCGAGTTCCGTATGCGTTCTGCCACAGTACGTTCCGCTCTTGCACCAGGACGACCGCACCCGGTACGGCAAGCTGGTCCATGGTGGCATGCACGACGGGGTCGACCAACGCCGCCAAGTCCGTTTGCGGCTTTTGCGTCGACACCGAGGCCGAGGTCGCCACCTCGACTCCCCCACCGACATCGGAAGTCTCCACATCGACCGCATGTGCGCAACTCGAAAGCAGCAGCGCTGCAACGCCGACGGCGACTGCTCGTCGCACAGCGCACACCATGATCACCTGTCAGAATCCGATGGCAGACAGTGTCGCGTCCTTGAAGTTGGTCACAAACAGGATTTCGCCATCGGAATCGACAGCGATGCCATGCGGATTGGTGCCGACCACGATGCTCGACTCGATGGAATTGGAACGCCCGTTCAGAACTGTGACGGTGTTGGAACCGTGATCGGCGACGAACACCGTCGAGCTGCTGGAGTCCACCGCCACACCGACCGGTGACACACCTGCGGGAACTGTCGTCACCACCGATCTGGACACCGTATCGATCACCGAAAGGGTGTTGTCGGCATGGTTGGTGACGTATGCCCGTTCCATCGCCGGATCGATTGCCACGCCCCACGGTTCGGCACCGACCGGGATGGTGGCCACCACCGTGCGGCGTGCCGCGTCGATCACCGACACCGAACGATCCCCGGCGTTGGTGACATAGATCGACCCCGAATTCGGCTCCGAAGCAATGCCATACGGTTTGGCACCCACTCTGACGGTTGCCGTCACCGCGTTGGTTCGACCGTCGATCACCGACACCGTGCCCTCGTCGAAGTTCGAGACGAACACGGCGTTGGTGGCATCGTCCGCGGCAATGGCGTACGGGCCGTTGCCCACGGCAACCACAGCTTCGATCGCGTTGGATTGCGCATCGATCACGGTCACCGACCGACCGTTGGCGTCGCTCACGTAGACCGCATCGTTCTGCGTGCTGTATGCCACGCCTGCGGGCTTGCTACCGACAGGGACACTCGCCCGTGTCACTCCCGTTTTAGTATCGACCACCGATACGGTTCCGTTGTCCGAGTTGGTGACGTAGGCGGTAGCGGCGGAGGGATCGAGGGCGACTGCCCATGGGCTCGCCCCGACGGGCGATGTCAATGTCCGGGAAACAGATTGCGGGGCGTCCGATGCACCGGTCGGGCTCGACGAATCCGAGCTCGAATCCGACTGCTCTACACCCGCGCTCGCGGTCGTACCCGCGCCGGACTCGCGTCCGAGCAGATACCACGCTCCCGTTCCTGCAGCAACGAGCACGAGCAGAGCAGCAAAGACCACCAGCACGATCGCTACGGCTGATCGCCGCCGTGGTGGCTGATCGGCGAGACCGGACAATGGTGCTCCAGGCGGTCGACTCGGACCAGTGGGCGGGGGCATCGGGGACACGGCCGGCGGTGTGTTGCGTACGCGCCGGGAAGGCGGAGGCGTCGGTATCGGTGGCCGGTTGTCGGTCATCGACGAACTCCAACCGGGCTTCCGGAGGCATCCTGAACGCTCGATTCGAGAGACTGCGATTCGGTTGTCGACGACGCACGTCGACGGGCGAACCTGCGCATCAACGCTTGATCGACGCCACTGTAGATCAGCTGCGCAGCTGCGATCGACACCACGAGGCTGACCAATGCCCAGAACAACCATCCCGCGAAGTCGAAAGCATTGCCGCCGATGAACAGTCGCGTGATGATGACCATCACCGGAAATTGAATCATGTAGAACGCATACGAGATTTGGCCCAGCCACACCATGGGCCGCGTCGAATTCAACCCACGAACACCGTCGAGATCTCTGGAGGCCAGGGTGGCGACTACTGCGGCGACAGGAACCACGAGAAGTGCAGACATCTTGAAGTTGACCGGAACGACCCACGTCGCCGAAAAAGCGAGCGCCAGAGCGAGAAGTGGTGGTGTCAGGCGGATATTGCGCCAGCGACCCTCGATGACCAGCCGGGCGGCCAGAACCCCGAGAAAGAACTCGGGAAGACGCGAGAGCGGAAAGGTGTAGCTCAGCCAGTACGAGGGAGACACAGGGATGTCGTCCTGCGCGAACCACGCCGGTGAGGCGTGTATCTCGAACATCGGCGAAACATCTCCGGGGAGAAGCCTCGGGGCAAAGATGTTCGAAATTCCGCGTGGCCCGTCGACGAAGAGAAAGTACGACACGTGAATGGCCGCGATCATCAACACGAGAGCACCGAAAGCCCAGTACAGACGGTGGGTTCCGATTCTTCTGAGTAGAGGCAACGCCAACGGGAAGCAGGCATAGAACAGAATCTCGGCACACAGGGACCACGAAGGGACGTTCAATCCCCCCACCATCGTCCACTTCGGCACCCACGTGTGGACCAACAGCAGATTCGGGACCCACACCACCGCTCTGGACAAAGGGACCGAGGCGGCGACCACGAATACGAGGGCAGCGACGATGTGCGTCGGGTAGATCTTCAGCGCCCGCCGCCAGTAGAACTGGCGTATGGACGAACCGGGTCGAAACGACCAATAGATGACGAACCCCGAGAGCACGAAGAAGAATGTCACTCCGGCAGCACCGAGCTGCATGGGTACGAAGCTGTGAATCGTCTCGAAGGTCGAAGACTTCTGAAATGGATACACCGGCAGGAACACCAGCGCGTGGAGGAGAAAGACTGCGAAAGCCGCCCACCATCGCGCACCTGTGAGCGAGGGCAGATCACGCCGCTTCACTACCTCCGAATCGAGGCCCGACACCATCTGCGCGCTCAGAACGCGAGTCGGTCGCGCAGCGCTGACGCTACGACGGAGTTGCCGAGCGGTGTCGGATGAATCGGCGCACCGACATAGAGAGAATCCACTCCAGTGATGCCACCGATCCACGGATCACCGGTGCAGCTGCCGTGTCCCTTCGTGGCGGCAAGGGCGTCGAAGTAGTCGACTCCCAGGATTCTTGCGGCATCGCGCTGAGCGGCGTCCAGCGCCGTCAGGTATGTGATGTAGCCGGCTGCGTTGGGCTGCACTGCAATTCCAGCGCCGACCTGGATGCAGGCCGTTGCTTGGTCACCGGCGAACACTTCGGGATATCCGACGAGCACGATCTCGGCGTTCGGAGCGTAGTAGCGGACGTAGTCCACGACTGTTCGAACCCGATCGGCGTACACCTCGCCGGACACCGCCCGGTAGTCGGGCAGTCTGCCCTGGTCCGCCGCATCGAGCCCGCACCCGCGGATCACGTCCAGGAGGCAGTCCACCGACGGAAAGGCGCGGCCGGGAGAGCTTCCCCAGGTGTCGTTCCAACCGGCCTGGATGGTCACCGCGCGAGTGGCGGGCCCGAACGCTCCGGCGGCGGCTGCTTTGCGCGCCTGCTGCACCAGAGTGAAGCCCTCGCCGGTGTCGATTGTGCCACCGTTGCAGGACACATCGACGAAGCGATCGGTACCGCCGAGACCGATCTGGTCGGCGAGTTGCGCCGGCCACGACGTCGGTGGCCGCACGCAACCATCACCTCGGTCTCCGAGGATGGGCGCTGTGGCGGTGAAGGAATCGCCCATCGTGACCAGTGTCGCTCCGTCCTTCGGAGCAGCTACTGCCGAAGGCGCAGTCAGGAGCATCGCAGATCCGGCAATAGAGAGAGAGCACAAAAGAACAGTCCGGATGATGGAACGTTTCATGGAGTCGTCGAATCTTTCTGCTCACCGGACTGAAGTCCAGGGTTACTTTAGACGCTGGACAAAACAATACTGGCCGGTGGCGGCCATTCCACAATCGATTCATTCGAATAGAGGACACCAGCGCCGCCACTTCGATCGGGTGTTACGTTCACACCGACTCGACGCGAACCGTTTCGATTTTCGACAGGAGCACTCATTCGAATGGCACATTCCCTGAAGGCCATCTCTGCAATAGCAGCGGTATCGTTGTCGCTGCTACTCACTGGCTGCGGAGATGACGACACAACTGCACCGGCGACGACGACCACAGCAACACCCACGACGACCGTTCCCAGCACGTCGCCGGAATTACCGACTACAGAGCCCGCACCCGCGGATGTCCTGCCTCCTGCTGCGGAATTCACCGCGCCGGAGCCTGCTCCCAACCCAGCACCAGCACCAGCAGAAGAAGCTCCGGTGGAGCAAGAACCCGAGCCGGCACAGGTCGAACAGGCTCCCCCGGTTCTCCCCGATCCCGGCTTCGAGCCTCGCCCTGGCTACTGATCCCCGCATTTTTTCGTCACCGCAACGAACCGGCCCCTCGCTTACGACTTGGCGAGGGGCCGGTTGCGTGCGCAAACTACCGGGTGGCGATCACGTCGCGTCAGCCAATTTGTCGTGAAATCCCTGGAGGTTGGGGGAATTGCTGATCGAAACGATGAGTGCGATCGATAGTCCGACCGTCGCGATATTTCCGAGGATTCCTACTGTTCCTCCATACATCATCGATGACATCGTACCCGCGAAATCCTGATCGCTGCCGAGCATGACCAGGGACGAAACCACCGCACCCAAATACATCGGCAGCACGAACGCGTTGCGCTTGAATGCTTGACCGAGACTCAACTGGCCACCTGCTGCCGAGCGAACCTTGATTCCCAGAATCAGTTTGCCCACAGTTGTCCCCCACAAGGATTCAGCGAAGAGGAAATAGGCGATGGCACCGAGCGAGATGATGAGGCTGATCACTCCGGACGTTGTCCGGTAAGCGTCGTAGTCGAAGTTGCTCGAGAGCGCAGTCGATGAGATGAGGCCACCGATGAACGACACAATGGCGATCAGAACGAAATCGAGCAGTCGGGCTGCAACCCGCATTCCCGTGCCCGCTAGACGCGCACCGTCGTGGGTGTAACGATGCTGCCCGGGCGGCCCTGAGGCGTACTGCGGCTGCGCGGGAGGTACCGGGTTGGACGAGATGCCGTGCCCCCACTGCTGGGGCGGAGGAGGAGGGGGCGGCGGTGGCGGACCGGTGGGTACGCCTCGATTCGGGATTTGCTCGTTCGTCATGAGGTATTCCGATGCTCAGGCAATAGGTTCCCCGAAGCTTCACATGATGCTTGCTCGTTCGGTATCCACCGTTCGGATGATCACGGTTGGTGGTCGTGTCATCGACAGGTTCAGACCGCGTACAGCCTCCCGATGAACACCACGTAGGCAATGGTCAACCCAACGTAGACCACGATCGCAACGTAGCCGAGAATCAATCCGGCAGTGGCCATTCCGGATCCACGCTCACCACTTCGCCGAATCTGACCGCGCGCGACGTGTCCGAGCACCACCGCGATGATCCCGGAACCGAAGAGCCCGAATACCAGAGACAAGACGGCTGTCGTGTTGGTGCCATACGACGTCTGCACAGTCGAATATCCTGTGGCTGGCGAGTATTCACGCAGTGGACCTACTTCGTCGGTCCCGACCTGCGCCGCACGTGGCTTGACCAGTTTGTCGATACCTGCTGCCAGCCAAGCAAAAGCAGCCAAGCACAGCATCACTGGCAGGAGTGTCACGATGATCCCGGCTCCAGACCCGCGATCGATCGTGAGGAAGGTGAGCGCAACGGTGCACACTGCTGCGAACGGAGGGAAGATCAACGGAATCAGGGATCGACGTCGAACCAGAATCCAAGCAGCGAGTATGCATCCAGCGGCGAGCAGCATTGCAATGTCCGACAACGGCCATGCGATTGCAACAATCGTCAACACGGTGGCACCGCAGCGCCTCGTCACACTCACGTTTTGAAGCCATGCAAAGACGAGAAAGCCGACGGCGGCAACTGAGGACGCGATGACCCGTTGGACCCAGTTTTCGGAGAAACCCAGCATCGACAATGCCAGTCCTGCAACAATGCCGGCGACCAGAGCAGTAACGGCAAGGATTCGACGTGTAGCGGAGTTGGATGCCGGAGCTCGGTAAGAGGACTCGTAGCCGGAATACGTGTTGTAGCTCGTTGTCGGTCCACCAGAGACGTTCGATTGCGGTGGAGGAGCCAGGGGTGGAGGAGGCGGAGGCGGTGTGTGCGCCGACGAGGACCACGGCTGAGTGGGTGGAGGGGGCGGAGGCGGAGGCGGAGGCCCGATGGTCGTCATCGTCGTTGAGCCAGAGCGTCGTTCACGGCTGAATCACCGAGTCCTCCAAGCCAGGTCAACAGTCCTGGATAGGCGTTGGGGTGCCCGGCAACGATCACGCGAAGGTCGGGCCGGTGTTCAGCAACACGAAACAGCACCGCCGCGGGGCACATCGGGTCCGAGACCGCCGACTTGTCCTCGTCGGTAGCAACCTGTTCCGCAGTCTCGGCAGGCAGCGACGCCGAGAGTGTAGGAGCAGTTTCGGGATTCGCGACAACCGCGCTCGGAGCGTCGGGCTTCGATTCGGCAGCTACGCCGGATATAGCCGTTTCGTCTGCAGCGGGACGCTTTTCCGCTCGACGAGTCAGAGCGGCATCGACCTCGGGGTCTCCCAGTTTGCCGAGCCACTCGAGCAGATCGTCGTATGTCGCCGGGTTCGCGGCCACAAGTGGGCGCAATTCCGGTGAGTTGCTGGCAATGTCGAACAGCACAGCAGCCGGAGTACCAGGGTCGGTAGCGGCGTGTTCGCGAGACGACGCAGGGGGGCCGGCAACGACCACGGTGGGTGCCTCGGTCACCCGCGGAGCCGGTTGGCTGCGGTTCTGCGCAGGCCCTGATCGACCTGACTCTCGTTGCGCCAGAGCAGCATCCACCGCAGGATCCCCCAACTGCCCGAGCCAGGTCAGCAGGTCGGCGTAGGTCGACGGGTTCGCAGCTACCGCCGGTCGGAGTGACGGAGAGTTCGTGGCGATCTCGAACAAAGTCACGGCAGGTGTGTTCGGATCCGACGCTACCGAATCCCCAATTCTGGTCTCTTGTGTGGTGGCTGTCGACGGTTGCGGTGACGAGTTGTCGGATCGGTTGGCTTTCTGAAGGCTCGGCCGGGCATCCGCGGCGGAGTCGTCGGGCGACCACGTCCCATCCGGGGAGACCGTGGAATGGCCGGGCGCCCCTTCGG